>NZ_JBEOTD010000040.1:0-80847 GCF_040426375.1 Streptomyces sp. NPDC096012 | reverse complement strand
CGCCCGGTTACATTCCGAACCCGGAAGCTAAGCCTTACAGCGCCGATGGTACTGCAGGGGGGACCCTGTGGGAGAGTAGGACACCGCCGAACAATCTTTGGGGAGGACCCCTGGTCACCAGCGTTCAGCTGGGACCAGGGGTCCTTTCGTTTTTACAATGCTTGCGGTACCGAAGACAGGAGTCACCATGTCCACCAACTCTCCCGACGACCGACCGGAGCGCGACCAGCGGCGACGGGACAGTGGTGACCGGGGTGACCGTGGCGGTTTCCGTCGCGACGACCGCCGTGACGACCGCGGCGACCGTGGCGGCTTCCGTCGCGATGACCGCGGTGGCGACCGCCCCTCCTACCGGCGCGACGACGACCGCGGCGGCTCCGGCCGGCGTGACGACAACCGCGGTGGGTTCAACCGCCGTGACGACCGTGGCGACCGCGGCGGCTTCCGTCGCGACGACCGCGGTGGCGACCGCCGTGACGACCGCGGTGGCGACCGCCGTGACGACCGCGGTGGCGACCGCCGTGGTGGCGGCTACCGTCGCGACGGTGACCGCGGGTCCCGGCCCGGCTTCCAGCGCGACGACCGTCGCGAGGGTGACCGCGGGTCCCGCCCCGGCTTCCAGCGCGACGACCGTGCCCGGGGTGACCGCGGCGGCTCCCGCCCCGGCTTCCAGCGCGATGACCGCCGTGAGGGTGACCGTGGGTCCCGTCCCGGTTTCCAGCGTGACGACCGCGGCGGCGACCGTGGCGGCTTCCGCCGTGACGACCGTGGCGGTTTCCGCCGTGACGACCGCGGTGGCGACCGCCCCTCCTACCGGCGCGACGACGACCGCGGCGGGTTCGGCCGTCGCGACGACCGGCGCGATGACCGTGGCGAGCAGCGCGGTGGATTCCGTCGCGATGACCGCGGCGGCGACCGCCGTGACGACCGTCGGGACGACAGCCGTGGTGGCGGCTACCGTCGCGAGGGTGACCGCGGGTCCCGGCCCGGCTTCCAGCGCGACGACCGTCGCGAGGGCGACCGTGGCGCGCGCCCCGGTTTCCAGCGTGACGACCGCCGTGAGGGTGACCGTGGGTCCCGTCCCGGTTTCCAGCGTGACGACCGTCGCGAGGGCGACCGTGGCGCGCGCCCCGGCTTCCAGCGCGACGACCGCCGTGACGACCGTGGCGGTTTCCGTCGCGATGACCGCGGCGGCGACCGCCCCTCCTACCGACGCGACGACGACCGCGGCGGCGACCGTGGCGGCTTCCGTCGCGATGACCGCGGCGGCGATCGTCCCTCCTACCGTCGGGACGACCGCCGGGATGACCGTCGGGACGACCGGCGTGGTGAGGACCGCGGTGGTTTCCGGGGCCGTGACGACCGCGGCGACCGTGGTGGGGACCGTGGCGGATTCCGCGGCCGTGACGACCGAGGTGGCCGCGGGCCCCGTCGGGACGACGACCGTGGCGGCCGGCCGGGCGGTTTCCGGGGGCGTGACGACCGTGGCGGACGCGACGACCGCCGTGGCGGTGGCCGCTTCCGCGACGAGCGTGACCGCGACCGCGAGCCGATCAAGCGGCTGCCGATCCCGGAGGACGTCACCGGCGAGGAGATCGACAAGGACGTCAGGCAGGAGCTGCAGAGCCTGCCCAAGACGCTCGCCGACGACGTCGCAAGGAACCTGGTGATGGTGGCCCGTCTCATCGACGAGGACCCCGAGGGCGCGTACGCCTACTCCAAGGTCGCCCTGCGTCTGGCCTCCCGCGTGGCCGCCGTACGCGAGGCCGGTGGCTTCGCCGCGTACGCGAACCAGAAGTACAGCGAGGCCCTCGCCGAGTTCCGGGCCGCGCGGCGCATGACCGGCTCCGTGGACCTGTGGCCGGTCATGGCCGACTGCGAGCGCGGGCTCGGCCGGCCGGAGAAGGCGCTGGACATGGCCGGTGCGCCGGAGGTGCAGAGGCTGGACAAGGCCGGTCAGGTCGAGATGCGGCTCGTCGCGGCCGGCGCCCGGCGGGACATGGAGCAGCTGGACGCGGCCATCGTGACCCTGCAGAGCCCCGAGCTGGCCTCCAACTCGGTGCAGCCGTGGACCGCGCGGCTGCGGTACGCCTACGCCGACGCCCTGCTCGCCGTGGGCCGGGAGCGCGAGGCGCGGGAATGGTTCGCGAAGGCCGTGGAGGCCGACCGGGACGGCAGCACGGACGCCTCGGACCGGCTCGCGGAACTCGACGGAGTCGAGTTCGTGGACGCCCTCGACGAGACCGGCAACGAGATCGAACCCGGCACCGAGGCCGAGCCGCGCACCGAGGCTGGGCCCCGCACCGAGGCCGAGCCCCGCACCGAGACCGTGACCGACGCCGACGCCGACGCCGACGCCGAGGTCCAGGGCACGGACGACAAGGCGGACGACGCCTCGGGCGACCACGACGCCTCCGACGACCACAACGCCTCGGACGACGACGCGACGGACACCCACGACGCGACCGACGACCACGACGTGGTGGAGGACAACGAGGCGGACGACGCCAAGGCGGACGAGCCCGGTCAGGCCGATCAGTCGAGTCAGTCCGACCAGTCGGGTCAGTCCGACCAGTCGGGTCAGTCCGACCAGTCGGGTCAGTCCGGTGAGTCCGGTGACGCCGGTCGGGCCGCTGAGACCGACCAGTCCGCTCGGACCGACGGCGACAAGGACTGACCTCCGTCGCTGAGACCAGGGCATTGTGAAGAGGGCAGGCTCCCCGTGGAGCCTGCCCTCTTTTTCATGTCTGCCCCGGGACTTCCCACGTCTGCCCCGGGACGCCCGGCCCCGGACACCCGCCCCGCTGCCCGCCTCCGGTGCCCGCGGCGGCGGTCACCACTCCAGTGCGCGCAGCACCAGGCCCGAGGCCGGTTTCGGGCCGAAGGACGTCGACTTGCGCGGCATCGTCACGCCCTGGCGGGCCAGGTCGCGTACGACCTCCTCGCGGACGGGGTGCATCAGCACGGCGGTTCCGCCGTCGCGCTCGGCCTTCTCCACCGTGGCGGCCGTGTCGTGGATGTAGGCGATGTGGGCCGGGGAGTCCTCGGGGATGTGCCAGACGTGGGCGAGGAGCGTGGCGTGCAGGACCGTGGCGTCCAGGGAGCGCCAGGCGGCCGGGCGGTCCGCCGGGATCGTCCGGTTCAGCAGTGCCGGGTCGGGACGGTCGAGCAGGTGGAAGGCGCCGTCGCCGGCGAGCAGGAAGGCGTTGCCCGCGCAGGACGCCTCGGCCAGCGTCTTCTGCGCCTGGGCCAGCGGCGTGTCGAGGCGTCGTACCTGGAACAGGCCGTCCACGGCGGACAGCGCGTCGGCGACCGGCAGGCCGTGCAGCAGGCGGTGGATGGCGCGCACGCGCAACGGGTAGCGGACGGTGTCGACCAGGAGGACCAGGCCGTGGTCCCAGGGGCTGGGGGAGGGGTGTTCCGCGCGCAGCCGCAGATAGGTGGCCCAGCGGTGGTGGCCGTCGGCGATCAGGGCCTGGTGGTGGGCCAGCTCGCACTGGATGAGTCCCACGTCGGCGGGGTCGGTGACGGACCACAGGCGGTGGTGGAAGCCGTCCTCCGTGGTCGTCGCGAGCAGCGGGGGGCCGGCGGCCGTGCGTTCGACGACCTCGGCCGCCGTGCCGTTGCCGCGGTAGGTCAGCAGCAGCGGCTCCAGGTTCGCCCGGGTGGCGCGCATCAGGGCCGCGCGGTCCGCGACCACGTGCGGCATGACGTCCTCGTGCGGCAGCACCACGCCCTCCCCGGGTTCCGAGAGGCGCAGGGCACCGATCACGCCGCGCTGCACCATGCCGTCGCCGTCGCGCTGCTCGTACAGGTACAGGCCGGGCTCGGGGTCCGCGGCCAGGATGCCCTCGTCCAGCCAGCGGCGCAGGGTGTCCGCCGCCTGTTCGGTACGGGCGCTCGGGGTGCCGGCCTGGGGCAGGATCAGCCGGACGATGTTGTGCGGGTCGGCCGACTGGAGGTGGTGGACCCCGTCGGGACGTACGACGACGTCGTACGGCGGAGAGGTGACGGAGGCCAGGCTGCCGACCCGTTCGGGGTCGTAACGAAGGCCGCGGAACGGGGTGAGTTCCAGGCCTCGGCGCGCCGTTGCTTCCGAGTGACCTGCAGTGTTCATCCCGGCATCGTACGTGTGTCGGCGGCATGCGGGATGATCGGGGAAAGGCGAGTGAACGAGGAGCGATGAACATGAGCCACGGCGTCAGGACGAGGCCCGAGGGCAGCGGGCGGCCCCTGAGCGAGGCGTACGACACGGCGCTGCTCGATCTGGACGGGGTGGTCTACGCGGGCGGGAACGCGATCGCGCACGCGGTGGAATCGCTGGCGGCGGCGCGCGACCGCGGGATGCGGCTGGCGTACGTCACCAACAACGCGCTGCGGCCGCCGGACGCCGTGGCCGGGCACCTGACGGAGCTGGGCATACCGGCGAGGGCCGAGGACGTGATCACCTCCGCGCAGGCCGTCGCCCGGCTGATCAGCGAGCAGGTGCCGCAGGGCGCGCGCGTGCTGGTGATCGGCGGTGAGGGACTGCGGGTGGCGCTGCGCGAGCGCGGGCTGACCCCGGTGGAGTCGGCGGACGACGATCCGGCGGCGGTGGTGCAGGGGTACGGCGGGCCGGAACTGCCCTGGGGCCGGTTCGCCGAGGCCTCGTACGCGGTGGCGCGCGGGGTGCCGTGGTTCGCGTCCAACACGGATCTGACGATTCCCAGCGACCGGGGGATCGCGCCGGGCAACGGGGCGGCCGTGGAGGTCGTGCGGATCGCGACCGGTGCCGAGCCGCAGGTGGCGGGCAAGCCGCTGCCGCCCATGCACAAGGAGACGATCATCCGGACGGGCGCGAAGCGGCCGCTGGTGGTCGGGGACCGGCTGGACACCGACATCGAGGGCGCGTTCAACGGCGGGGTGGACTCGCTGCTGGTGCTCACCGGTGTCACCGACGGGGCCGGGCTGCTCGCCGCGCCTCCGCGGCACCGGCCCACGTACGTGGACGCCGATCTGCGCGGCCTGCTCTCCGGGCAGCCGGACGTCACGGAAGAGGGGGACGGGTTCCGCTGCGGTGGCTGGACGGCGTCGGCCGGCGCGGACCGGCTGGAGCTGGAGGGCGAGGGCGAGGCGCTGGACGGGCTGCGGGCGCTGTGCGCGGCGGCCTGGACGGCGGCGGGTGAGGGTTCCTGCACGCTGGACGGTGCGAAGGCGCTGGCGCGGCTGGGGCTTTGAGCCGTCACTGGAGACGCCCGGGGATCGAGAGATGAGGCAGGGTAGGCTAACCTAACCGGGTGTTGGTCGACAGTCCTCCGGAAACGTGCGCGCAGGCCGCCCCCGCGCCTCCGACCCGCCGGGCGGCGAGGGCCTTCGGGCTCCTGCTCTCCGTCGCGCTCCTGGTGCTCGTCGCCTTGGCGAGCATCGCGATCGGGGCGAAGGCGCTGCCCCTGGACCAGGTCTGGCACGGCCTGTTCCATGACTCGGGGAGCTACGGCGACGTGGTCGTGGACGAGCGGCTGGCCCGTACGGTCCTCGGACTGCTGGCCGGTGCCGCCCTCGGCCTGTCGGGTGCGGTGCTGCAGGCGCTCACCCGCAACCCGCTGGCCGACCCCGGTCTGCTCGGTATCAACGCCGGTGCCTCCGCGGCCGTCGTCACGGCCACCACCTGCTTCGGTGTCACGAGCCTCAGCGGCTATGTGTGGTTCGCCTTCGCCGGTGCCGCGGCGGTCGGCGCGCTGGTGTGGTTCCTCGGCGGCAGCCGGGGCGCCACGCCGGTACGGCTCGCGCTGGCCGGTACGGCGATCAGCGCCGCCCTCTACGGCTACCTCCAAGCCATGATGATCTTGGATGACGCGGTGCTGGGCAAGATGCGTTTCTGGACGGTGGGTTCGCTCTCCTCGGCCTCGAACGCCACCACCCTGCAGGTGCTGCCCTTCCTCGCGGTCGGCACGGTCCTCGCCCTCGTGCTGGCCCGGCCGCTGAACGCCGTGGAGATGGGCGACGACACGGCCCGCGCCCTCGGCGCCGACCTCGACCGCACCCGTGCGCTGGCCATGCTGGCCGCCGTGCTGCTGGCCGGGGCGGCCACCGCCGCCTGCGGTCCGATCGTGTTCGTCGGCCTGATGGTCCCGCACGCGGTGCGCTCCTTCACCGGCCCCGACCTGCGCTGGATCCTGCCGTACGCCATGGTCCTGTCGCCCGTGCTGCTGCTCGGCGCCGATGTCGCCGGCCGGGTCGTGGCCCGGCCCGCCGAGCTCCAGGTCGGCATCGTCACCGCGCTCGTCGGCGGCCCGGTCTTCATCTTTCTCGTACGTCGGCGGAGGACGGCCCAGCTGTGAAGACACTCTCCAGGAGCCGTGCCGTACGCACCCCCGGCGGGCTCTCCCTGCGCCTGGACCCGCGCGCGCTGATCGTCGTCGTGCTGCTGCTGGCGGCCGCCTGTGCCGCCGGTGTCGCGCTGATCGGCACCGGCGACGCGCAGATCCCCGCGGCCGACGTGCTGCGCACGCTCGCCGGCGACGGCACCGCCTACCAGGACTTCATCGTCAACGAGCTGCGGCTGCCCCGGGTCCTGGTGGGCCTGCTGGCCGGAGCCTCGCTCGGCCTCGGTGGCGCCCTGTTCCAGTCGGTCTCCCGCAACCCGCTGGGCAGCCCGGACGTGCTCGGGCTGGCCCAGGGCTCGACGGCCGGCGCGCTCACCGTGATCGTGCTGCTCTCCGGCAGCGCCACGCAGGTGACCGTCGGCGCTCTCGTCGGCGGTCTGGCCACGGGCCTGGCCATCTACCTGCTGGCCTGGCAGCGGGGCGTGCACGGGTACCGGCTCGTGCTGGTCGGCATCGGTGTCAACGCCGTCGCCACCGCGGTCAACGGCTATCTGCTCACCAAGGCGGACCTGGTCGACGCGGCCCGTGCGGTGGTGTGGATGACCGGTTCGCTCAACGGCCGCGACTGGGACCAGGTCCGGCCCCTGCTCGCCCTGTGCGCCGTGGTGGTGCCGCTGGTCCTCGCCAACGCGCGCGGCCTGCGGATGATGGAGATGGGCGACGACGTCTCCAACGCGCTCGGCGTGCGCGTGCAGCGCGTGCGGCTCGTGCTGATGCTCTCCGCCGTCCTGCTCACCGCCGCCGCCACGGCCGCCGCCGGCCCCGTCAGCTTCGTCGCGCTGACCGCGCCGCAGCTCGCCCGCCGGCTGACCCGCTCCCCGGGACCGAATCTGGTGCCCTCCCTGTGCATGGGCGCCGCCCTGCTGGTTGCCGCCGACTGGGCCTCCCAGCGCGCCTTCGGCGCCGACGAGCTGCCCGTCGGTGTGGTCACCGGTGTCCTCGGCGGCGCCTACCTGCTCTGGCTGCTGGTCACCGAGCGCCGGGCGGGCCGGATATGAGCGGCCCGAACACCAACACGACGAGGAGCACTGTGAACCGTCTGTCCGCCGAGAACGTCACCCTCGCCTACGACCAGCGCGTGATCGCCGAGCAGCTGTCGGTGGAGATCCCCGACAACTCGTTCACGGTGATCGTCGGCCCGAACGCGTGCGGCAAGTCGACGCTGCTGCGGGCGCTGTCGCGGATGCTCAAGCCCAGCCAGGGCCGCGTGCTGCTCGACGGCCAGGCCGTCCAGTCGATGCCGGCCAGGAAGGTCGCACGCACCCTGGGGCTGCTGCCGCAGTCCTCCATCGCGCCCGACGGCATCACCGTCGCCGACCTGGTCGGCCGGGGCCGCTACCCGCACCAGGGGCTGCTGCGCCAGTGGTCCGCCGAGGACGAGCGGGTCGTGCGCGAATCGATGCGGCAGACGGGCGTCGCCGAGCTGGCCGAGCGGTACGTGGACGAGCTGTCCGGCGGCCAGCGGCAGCGGGTGTGGATCGCCATGGCGCTGGCCCAGCAGACCCCGCTGCTGCTCCTCGACGAGCCGACCACCTACCTGGACATCCAGCACCAGATCGACGTCCTCGACCTGTGCGCCGAGCTGCACGAGTCGCAGGGCCGCACGCTGGTCGCCGTCCTGCACGACCTCAACCACGCCGCCCGCTACGCCACCCACCTCATCGCCCTGCGCGGCGGCGAGGTGATCGCCGAGGGAGCGCCGAAGGAGATCGTGACGGCCGAACTGGTCGAGCGGGTGTTCGGGCTGCGCTGTCAGGTCATCGAGGACCCGGAGACGGGCACCCCGCTGGTGGTGCCGGCCGCGCGCAGGGCCCGGGCGGAGAAGGTCACAGCAGCTTCCTGAGCCGGAACAGGTCGAGCAGGCTCGCCTCCAGCCGCACCCGGCCCCTGCCCCAGGCGGTCGCGAAGTTCAGCTCGCCGTCCACCAGCGCCACCAGGTCGTCGCCGGCCATGACGAGCCTGATCTGCGCCCGCTCGCGCGGCGGCCCCGGGTGGGTGTCGTCCACCTCGATCCGGCCGCCGGTCATCCGGCCCACGAAGGTGACGTCGAGATCGGTGATGTGGCAGCTCACCGACCGGTCCAGGGCGGCGGCCGCGCGGACCTCGCCCTCGGAGTCCTGCATGGTGTCCGAAAGCTTCCCCAGTGCGGTGCGGCACTCCTCGACCGTGGCCATGGCCACCGACGCTACCCCAGTGGTTCGGGGTAGCGTCTGGGCATGAGCGAGTCCGTGTCCGAGGCCGTCCCGCAGGCCGCCGCGATCGTCCCGGAACCCGAGTCCGGGCCCGAGTACGACCCCGCCGCCCCGGCCCCCCTGAACGTCCCACGCACCCCCACCGGCAACGCCGAGGTCGACGCCGGACTGGAGCGGCTGGCCGACGCCGACCACCTCGCCACCGACGGACACGTCGAGGTGTACGAGGATGTACACAGGGGGCTGCGGGACGCGCTCACCGCGCTCGACGCCCGTCCGGGGCCGCCGGCTCCCGGCCGGCCGCCGGCCGCAGCCCCCTGATGAGACCCCCGGGTCGCACCCACCGATCGCCGTACCACCAGAGCAGGAGCTGAACCGAACGTGGCAGGAGTCGCACGCCGTCGTCTGGACGCGGAGCTGGTCCGCCGGAAGCTGGCGCGCTCGCGCGAGCACGCCGGCCAGCTGATCGCCGCCGGGCGGGTCTCCGTCGGCAAGACCGTGGCGACCAAGCCGGCCACCCAGGTGGAGCCCGCGGCGGCGATCGTCGTCCAGACCGACGACAGCGATCCCGACTACGTCTCCCGGGGCGGCCACAAGCTGGCCGGCGCGCTGGAGGTCTTCGTGCCGCAGGGGCTCGCCGTCGAGGGCCGGCGCGCGCTGGACGCCGGCGCGTCCACCGGCGGCTTCACCGACGTCCTGCTGCGCGCGGGCGCCGCCCACGTCGTCGCCGTGGACGTCGGTTACGGCCAACTCGCCTGGTCCCTGCAGAGCGATGAACGCGTCACCGTCAAGGACCGTACGAACGTACGCGAGTTGACGCTTGAGGCGATCGATGGGGAACCTGTGGATCTTGTCGTGGGCGATCTGTCCTTCATCCCGCTCGGGCTGGTGCTGCCCGCCCTGAAGCGGTGCGTGAAGCCGGACGCCGACCTGGTGATGATGGTCAAGCCGCAGTTCGAGGTGGGCAAGGAACGGCTGGGCAGCGGGGGTGTCGTACGGAGTCCGCAGCTGCGGGCGGAGGCCGTGCGGGCGGTGGCCGGGAAGGCCTGGGAGCTGGGGCTCGGGGTGCGTGGCGTCACCGCGAGTCCGCTGCCGGGCCCCTCGGGTAACGTCGAGTACTTTCTCTGGCTGCGGTCCGGGGCTCCCGCACCGGACCCGGCCGACGTCGAGCGTGCAGTGGCGGAGGGGCCGCGTTGACACAGAACCTGGCGCGAACTGTTTTCCTGCTGGCCCACACCGGGCGGCCCGCGGCGATCCGCAGTGCGGAACTCGTCGTCAAAGGCCTGCTGCGGCACGGCATCGGGGTGCGGGTGCTGGAGGAGGAGGCGCGCGACCTGCCGCTGCCGGACGAGGTGCAACTGGTCAAGGAGGCGACTCCGCAGTGCCTCGACGGCTGCGAGCTGCTGATCGTGCTCGGCGGCGACGGCACCCTGCTGCGGGGCGCCGAGTTCGCACGCGCCTCCGGGGTGCCGATGCTCGGCGTCAACCTCGGACGCGTGGGGTTCCTCGCGGAGGCCGAGCGCGACGACCTCGATCGGGTGGTCGACCGGGTGGTGGCGCGGTCGTACGAGGTCGAGGAACGGATGACCGTCGACGTCGTCGTGCACCGCAACGGGGACATCGTGCACACCGACTGGGCGCTGAACGAGGCGGCCGTGCAGAAGGCGGGCGCCGAGAAGCTGCTCGAAGTGGTGCTGGAGATCGACGGGCGCCCGGTGACCGGCTTCGGCTGCGACGGGGTCGTCCTGTCCACGCCGACCGGATCCACGGCGTACGCGTTCTCCGCCGGCGGCCCCGTCGTGTGGCCCGAGGTGGAGGCCTTGCTGATGGTGCCGATCAGCGCGCACGCGCTGTTCGCCAGGCCGCTGGTCACCTCGCCGAACTCGGTGCTCGCGGTGGAGGTCCTGCCGCACATCCCGCCGGGCGTCCTGTGGTGCGACGGGCGGCGGACCGTGGAGCTGCCGCCCGGCGCGCGGGTGGAGGTCCGGCGCGGGGCCGTCCCCGTACGGCTGGCCCGGCTGCATCACTCGTCGTTCACGGACCGGCTCGTGGCGAAGTTCGCCCTGCCCACCACCGGCTGGCGGGGGGCGCCGCACTAGGGCCGCACGACGGTTCGCGTCCGCCACGCGCCGTCGGGCGACGACGCGAATCGTCGGACGGGCGGGCCCTGGCGCCACGCGACGGGGCGGATCCGCTCGTCGGCGGGTGCGGGTGCGGGTGCGGGTGCGGTGCCCCACGGCCGGCCGCGCGGCTCCCCGCGCCCCTGCGGGCCGGGGCCCGAGCCTCTTCGGGCCCGACCTCGCGACTGTTCGGGCCGGGGCCCGAGCCTCTTCGGGCCGGACCCCGCGACTGTTCGGGCCGGGGCCCGAGCCTCTTCGGGCCGGACCCCGCGACTGTTCGGGCCGGGGCCCGAGCCTTTTCGGGCCCGACCTCGCGACTGTTCGGGCCGGGCCCCGAGCCTCTTCGGGCCCGACCTCGCGACTGTTCGGGCCGGGCCCGAACCCCTTCGGGCCGGACCCCGCGATCGTTCGGGCCGGACGCCGTTCACCTTCGCGCCGGGCCACTCGCCGGAGTGACAAGGGCGGCCTGTGTGCACTCCCCGCCCCGGACCTCGTATGGTCTGTTCCGTGTTGGAGGAGATGCGGATACGGTCGCTCGGGGTCATCGACGATGCCGTCGTCGAGCTGTCACCGGGGTTCACAGCCGTCACCGGTGAGACGGGTGCGGGCAAGACCATGGTGGTCACCAGCCTGGGGCTGCTGCTCGGTGGCCGGGCGGACCCGGCGCTCGTGCGGATCGGTGCCGAGAAGGCGGTCGTGGAGGGGCGGATCGCGGTGCCCGCGGACGCCGCCGCCCTCGTACGCGCCGAGGAGGCCGGGGCCGAGCTGGACGACGGGGCCCTGCTGATCAGCCGTACCGTTTCGGCCGAGGGCCGCTCCCGGGCCCATCTGGGCGGGCGCAGCGTGCCGGTGGGGCTGCTCGCGGAGCTGGCCGACGACCTGGTGGCCGTGCACGGGCAGACCGACCAGCAGGGGCTGCTGAAGCCGGCCCGGCAGCGGCAGGCGCTCGACCGGTACGCCGGGGACGCGGTCGCCGGGCCGCTCGACAAGTACACGGAGGCCTACCGGCGGCTGCGGGCCGTCGCCGTCGAGCTGGACGAGATCACCACCCGCGCGCGTGAGCGGGCCCAGGAAGCCGACCTGCTGCGGTACGGCCTCGAGGAGATCGCCGCCGTGGAGCCGCGGGCCGGGGAGGACGTGGAGCTGGCCGAGGAGGCGGAGCGGCTGGGGCACGCCGAGGCGCTGTCGTCCGCCGCGACGGTCGCGCACGCCGCTCTCGCGGGCAACCCCGAGGACCCGGAGGGGATCGACGCCTCGACGCTCGTCGCGGGCGCCCACCGGGCCCTGGAGGCCGTGCGGTCGCACGATCCGGCGCTGGCCGGGCTCGCCGACCGGATCGGGGAGATCGGGATCCTGCTCGGCGACGTGGCCGGTGAGCTGGCGGGGTACGCCGACGATCTGGACGCCGACCCGCTGCGGCTGGCCGCCGTGGAGGAGCGCCGGGCCGCGCTCACCGGGCTCACCCGCAAGTACGGCGAGGACGTGGGCGCCGTCCTGGCCTGGGCCGAGCAGAGCGCCGCGCGCCTGACCGAGCTGGACGGCGACGACGAGCGGATCGGGGAGCTGGCCGCCGAGCGGGACGCGCTCCGCGCCGAGCTGGGCGCGCTCGCGCAGGCGCTGACGGACGCGCGGACCGAGGCCGCCGAGCGGTTCGCGGCCGCCGTGACGGCCGAGCTGGCCTCGCTGGCGATGCCCCACGCGCGCGTGTCCTTCGACATCCGGCAGACCGAGGACCCCGAGGGCGTCGAGGTCGGCGGGCGTACCGTCGCCTACGGTCCCGCGGGCGCCGACGAGGTGGAGCTGCTGCTCGCCCCGCACCCCGGCGCCCCGCCCCGGCCCATCGCCAAGGGCGCCTCGGGTGGTGAGCTGTCCCGCGTGATGCTGGCCGTGGAGGTGGTGTTCGCGGGCACCGACCCGGTGCCGACGTACCTCTTCGACGAGGTCGACGCCGGTGTCGGCGGCAAGGCGGCGGTCGAGATCGGGCGGCGCCTGGCGAAGCTCGCGAGGACCGCGCAGGTCGTCGTGGTCACCCACCTGCCCCAGGTGGCTGCCTTCGCCGACCGGCAACTGCTGGTCGAGAAGACCAACGACGGATCCGTCACCCGGTCCGGCGTGAAGGTCCTGGAGGGCGAGGAACGCGTCCGCGAGCTGTCCCGGATGCTGGCCGGGCAGGAGGACTCCGAGACGGCCCGCGCGCACGCGGAGGAACTGCTGGCGGCGGCGCGGGCGGATCTCTAGCGGGACCCTAGGGTGGCCGGATGATCGTCACCCGAAGGTCCGGCCCCCTTGTGCTGTCCGCCGCGCTCACCCGGGCCGCGTGCGCCCTCCTGCGGACGCACCCGCCCGGGGGCCCCGCACGCTGGGAGCGGACGAACCACGCCGGGCGGCGCGTCGAGCTGTACGCGGCACCCGCGTCGGCGCTCGGTGCGGCGGTCGCCGCCGGCCGGGTGCACACCGGCGCCGGGCTCGCCGTGCTGGCCGCCGGAGCCTGTGGGGCGTACGACGACGCCGCCGGTGATCACCGGCGCGGCTTCCGGGCGCACCTCGGCGCCCTGCGGAACGGCGAAGTCACCAGCGGCGCCGTGAAGTTGGCCGGGATATCCGCGGCCGGGCTGGTCGCGGGCGCGCTGCTGAAGGAGCGGCCGCTGGACAGACTGCTCGCCGGTGTCGTGATCGCGGGCACCGCGCACTTCGTCAACCTGGTCGACGTACGGCCGGGCAGGGCTCTCGGCGCGGTGCTCGCGCTCGGGGCACCCGGGCTGCTGCGGAAGGGGACCGGGGCCGGGCTGTCGGCCGCCGCGATGGGCGCCGCCCTGGCCGTCCTGCCCGGTGACCTCGGAGAGCGCACGATGATCGGGGACGCGGGGGCGCACGCCCTGGGGGCCGCGCTGGGGGCGGCCGTGGTGGCGGGCAACGGGCGCGCGGGACTGCTCGCGCACGCCGTGGCCGTCGTGGCCGCCGCCGTGCACGGGGACCGGGTGAGCGCGTGGGCCCGCCGGCCGTGAGCGCCTGACCTCGCCGTACCCGGGAGGCCGGGGTTCGGATGGGCCGGGCGCTCCCTCACCCGTGTGGGTGGCGTGCACCGGCGCATTGCCCCGGCCCGACGCAGGGTGCGCCCGCCCGCGTTTACCGGAACGGCCCTGTCTCCTGGCATGCTTGACGGGAACGCGGGGCGGGCGACGGGCCGGTAGGTCCACGGCGGAGGCACGCGGGGTAGGTCCTTCCACCCCCCTGAGCCCGCTACCTTCTGTACGTTCCCCGTGACCGCACCGCGTCGAACCAGGAGCCCCGGCCCCGTGAGCCCCGTGAGCAGCAACGCACCGCACGGCCAGTCGCCGCTGCGCACCGTGCAGGTGCTGGGCGGAGCCAACGCCGGCAGCAGCGCGCACGTGCGCTCCCTCGCGGAGGGGCTCGTCGCCAGGGGCGTGCGCGTCACGGTGTGCGCCCCCCTCGAAGCCGACCGCGCCTACGACTTCACCGGGGCCGGCGCCGGGCACGTGCCCGTGCCGCGCAGCAGCGATCCGGTCTCCGTGGCCGCGCTCCGGGCGGCCTGCGCCGACGCCGACCTGGTGCACGCGCACGGTCTGCACGCCTCCTTCCGCACCGTGCTCGCCCTCGGCGGGCGCACCACCCCGCTGGTGGTGACCTGGCACAACCGGGCGAGGGCCGAGGGCGCGCGGGCCCATCTGCTGCGGCTGCTGGAGCGACGGGTGGCGAGGACCGCGGCCGTCGTCCTCGGCACCAGCTCCGACCTGGTGGACCGGGCACGGCTCAGCGGCGCGCGCGACGCCCGGCTCGGGGCGGTCGGCCTGCCCGGACAGCGCCGGTCCTGCCTGTCCGGCCCCGACACCGCCGCGGAAGGGTTCCCGGCCGCCGACGATCCCGACGGGCGGCGGCCCAAGCTCCGGGCCGAACTCGGTGCCACCGGCCGCCCGCTGCTCATCGCGGTCGGCTCCCTCGAGACGCACCGCGGCTACGACGTCCTGCTGGACGCGGCCCGCGCCTGGCGGGACCTGGACCCCGTGCCGCTGGTCGCCGTCGCCGGGGAGGGCCCGCTGCGGCCGCTGCTGCAGCGGCGGATCGAGGACGAGGGACTCCCGGTGCGGCTCATCGGCCGCCGCGAGGACGTGCCCGAACTGCTCGCCGCCGCCGACCTCGCCCTGCTGACGAGCAGTTGGGAGTCCCGGTCGGTGCTCGCCCAGGAGGCGCTGCACGCACGCGTGCCGCTCGTCGCGACCCGCGTCGGCGGCATCCCGGACCTCGTCGGCGACGCGGCCGAACTCGTCCCGTACGGCGACGCCGAGACGCTCGCCCACACCGTCGTACGCCTGCTCGCGGACCCGGGACGGCGCGAACTGCTGCGCGAGCGGGGCGTGCGGCAGGCCGCCGGCTGGCCCACGGAGGACGAGACCGTCGCCCAAGTGCTCAGCGTGTACGACGAGCTGACCCAGCCGCGGCCGCTCTCCTAGGGGACGTGGCGGCGGGCCCGCAGGGCCAGGCTCAACGCCAGGACCGTCTGCGGGTCGTCGAGGTCGGTGCCGAGCAACTCCCCGATGCGGGCGAGGCGGTTGTACAGGGTCTGGCGGTTGAGGTGCAGTTCGCGGGCCGTCTCCGCCTTGCGGCCGGCGTGCGCCAGATATGTCTCGAGGGTGGGCAGCAGGGGCGGCTTGGAGCGCTGGTCGTGCTCGCGCAGCGGGCCGATCGCGCGGTCCACGAAGGCCGCCAGGTCGGGATCGTCGCGCAGCCGCCACAGCAGCAGGTCGATGTCGAGGCGGCGGGCGTCGTACCAGGGCCGGTCGCCGAGACCCTGTGCCGCCGTCGCCGTCTGCGCCGCGTGCCGCAGTCCGGCCGAGGCAGCCGCCCAGCCACCCGCCACACCGACGACCACCACCGGCGCGGCTGCGCCGGGCCGCTGCATCCCGGCCCGCTCCACGCCCGCCCGCAGCGCCGCCGCCACCCGGTCCGCGACCACCGACCGCTCCGTCTCCGCGCGCAGCCCGAGCAGGACCAGTACCCGGCCCTCCACCGGCCGCACGCCCAGCAGCACCGGCATGCCCACCGCGGCCAGCTCCTCCGAGACGGCCCTGGCCAGCACCGCCCAGCCGCCGCCCCGCTCGGTCGCGTTCGTCCGGGCGGTCCCCCCGTCCGCGGAGAGGACGTCCCCGATCCGCATGACCACCGGCAGCAGCGGGCTCCCGCCGGGCTTGAAGCCCAGGACCCGGGCCTGCGCGGGGGCGTCCTGCGCGGCGATACGGCCCTCGGCGAGATCGGTGAGGAAGTCGCCGCGGCCGCGGGCCGCCAGCTCCTCCTCCTGCCGGGCCTGCATGAGCACGACGGCCAGGATGCCCGCGGCCCGCTCGGCGGCGATCCTGTGCACCGGGGCCAGCGGCGAGCGGACCGGCAGCAGGACGAGGCGGGCGCGCACCGAGCCCGCCGTACCGGGACCGCCGCCGGGCACGTCGACGAGTACCGAACCGGCCGGCGGCGGGGCGTCCTTGTGCGGGCCGCGCAGCCCCTCCCACACCTGCAGCGGGTCGGCGCCCTCCGGCCCGGACCCGGCGGCGTACAGCAGCCGGCCGTCCGCCGTCTCCAGGAACACCGGGTTCGCGCCGAAGTCGGCCAGGATGCCCAGCACCTGCGGCACCCCGCCGCCGCTCAGCAGGGCCTCCGTACAGCGCCGGTGCACCTCCTCCGCCCGCTGCAGCAGCGCGTAGTGGCCGTTGACGATCTCCGTGTGGATCTCCTCGGTCACCGTCACGAACGGCACCTCGCGGTGCAGCTGGACCAGGGGGAGCCCCGCGCTGCGGGCGGTGTCGACCAGGGCCGCGGGCAGCCGGGTGAAGCGCGGCCCCAGCTCCACCACCAGGGCGGCGATCCCGCGCTCGGCCAGGGTCCGCACGAAGGCCCGCTGCTCGGCGGGGCGGGTGCCGAGGCCGTAGCCGGTGGTGAGCAGGAGTTCGCCGCCCTTGAGCAGCGAGGCGATGTTCGGTACCTCGCCCGCGTGCACCCAGCGCACGGTGCGCCCCAGCCGGTCGGCGCCCGCCACGATCTCCGGCAGCCCGCTGCGCAGACCGGGCAGTTCCAGTGCCCGCTGAACGGTGATCCCGGCGCCCTGCGTGGCGGGTCTGCTCTCCGTGCCGCTGTCCATGCAGCGGACGCTACCTGCGTGAACGCCCGAAGGACATCTCCGGACTACACCGGCCGGATGTTGTGGTTGAAGCGGAACACGTTGTCCGGGTCGTAGCGCCGCTTCACCTTCTCCAGACGCAGCGTGTTCCCCTCGCCCAGGCCCGCCCTGACCCGGTCCGGGCCCTCGTCCCCGATGAAGTTCAGGTACACGGCGCCGGTGCTCCACGGCCGGACGGCGGAGCGGACGCCCCGCACCCAGGCGATCGCCCGCTCGTCGTCGACCGGGTCCTCCCAGACGGCGAAGGGGTGCGCGGCCCAGGCCGCGTCCCGGTACGGCACGGGGTATTCGCGCGGACCGGCGGCGATCGCCCCGCCCTGCGGGAACAGCAGGTGCCGGGTGCCGGTCGGCACCGGCATGCCGTCCCCGCGCTCGCAGAAGACCTCCACCAGGGCGTCGGGCAGAGCGGTCAGGTACTCCGCCGACCAGTGGTTGCGCATCCCGGGCGGGTCGTCGAGCAGGCACTGCACGTCGGCGTACGGCATGTCACCGGCCAGCTCCACCTCGTGCGGCAGGGCGAGCACCGGCCGGGCGAGCCCCCGCAGCCCGTCCCAGCCGCCCGCGTAGGTCAGCAGCACGGCGCACAGCAGCTTGCCCACCAGTTCCGCGGGGGTGAACTCGGCGGGCGGACCGGTCAGGTACATCACCGCGCCGCTCAGCTCGTCCGGCCCGGTCCGGATGATCTCCCGGAAGGCGCGCGTCACGTCCGGTCCGAGCTGGGGCAGGAACATCAGCAGGACGATCGAGAACTCGGGCAGTTCGTGCAGCCCCAGGGTCAGCGCGGTGGCGACACCGAAGTTGCCGCCCCCGCCGTGCAGGGCCCAGAACAGCTCGGGGTTCTCGTCGGCGTTCGCGTGGATCCGCTCGGCGTCCGCCGTCACCAGTTCCACGCCCAGCAGGTTGTCCGCGGCGAGGCCGAAGGCGCGGTCGAGCCAGCCGGTGCCGCCGCCCAGGACGAAGCCGCCGACACCGGTGGTGGACGCCCGCCCGCCGGTGGTCGCCAGGCCGTAGGGCTCGGTGGCCCGGTCCAGACGGCTCATCGTGGCGCCGCCCTCGATCCGCACCGCCTCCGCCGCCGGGTCGACGGTCACCCGGTGCATCCGGCGCAGGTCCACCACGAGCGCGCCGTCGCCCAGCGCCGAGCCGGCCACGCTGTGCCCGCCGCCGCGCACCGCGATCGACAGGTCCAGCTCCCTGCCGAACCGCACGGCCCGCACCACGTCGGCCGAGTCCGCGCACTGGGCGATCACGGCCGGCCGGCGGTCGATCCTCGCGTTGAACACGGCGCGGGCCCGGTCGTAGCCGAGGTCCCCGGGGGCGAGCACATCGCCGGCCAGGTCCTCACGCAGCGCGGCGAGGGCCGCGCCCGCCTTCGAGAAAGCCATGGCCGCCGCCCTCCGCGAGAGGGGCTGATGTCCGCTTCCAGGCTAGGCGTGGTGCGGCCGCCCGGTCGCGCCGGGCGGCGCCGCTCAGCCGCCGTACGCCCCGGAGGCCGTCAGCCGCAGGGCGGTGTCGATCAGCGGGACGTGGCTGAAGGCCTGTGGGAAGTTCCCGACCTGGCGCTGCAGGCGCGGGTCCCACTCCTCGGCGAGCAGGCCGAGGTCGTTGCGCAGCCCGAGGAGCTTCTCGAACAGCCTGCGGGCCTCGTCCACCCGGCCGATCATCGCCAGGTCGTCCGCCATCCAGAACGAGCAGGCCAGGAAGGCGCCCTCGTCGCCGGGCAGGCCGTCGACACCCTCGTCCTCGCCCTCCGTGGGGTACCGCAGGATGAACCCGTCCGTGGTGGACAGCTCGCGCTGGATGGCCTCGATCGTGCCGATCACGCGCTTGTCGTCCGGCGGCAGGAAACCCATCTGCGGGATCAGCAGCAGCGAGGCGTCCAGCTCCTGGGAGCCGTAGGACTGGGTGAAGGTGTTGCGCTCCTTGTCGTAGCCCTTCTCGCACACGTCCCGGTGGATGTCGTCGCGCAGTTCCTTCCAGCGCTCCAGCGGGCCGTCCGCGTCACCGGACTCGATCAGCTTGATGGTGCGGTCCACCGCGACCCAGGCCATCACCTTGGAGTGCACGAAGTGCCGGCGCGGGCCGCGCACCTCCCAGATGCCCTCGTCCGGCTCCTGCCAGTGGTCCTCCAGATACCGGATCAGCTTCAGCTGGAGCAGGGAGGCGTAGTCGTTGCGGGCGAGGCCGGTCATGTGGGCCAGGTGCAGGGCCTCGGTGACCTCGCCGTACACGTCCAGCTGGAGCTGGTGCGCGGCGCCGTTGCCCACCCGGACCGGGGCGGAGTTCTCGTAGCCCGGGAGCCAGTCCAGCTCGGCCTCGCCCAGCTCGCGCTCGCCGGCGATGCCGTACATGATCTGCAGGTTCTCCGGGTCGCCGGCGACCGCGCGCAGCAGCCACTCGCGCCAGGCACGGGCCTCCTCGCGGTAGCCGGTGCGCAGCAGCGAGGACAGGGTGATCGCCGCGTCCCGCAGCCACGTGTAGCGGTAGTCCCAGTTGCGCACCCCGCCGATGTCCTCGGGCAGGGAGGTGGTGGGGGCCGCGACGATGCCGCCGGTGGGGGCGTACGTCAACGCCTTCAGGGTGATCAGCGAGCGGACGACCGCCTCGCGGTACGGGCCGTGGTACGTGCAGTGCTCGACCCACTCGCGCCAGAAGGTCTCCGTGGCCTCCAGGGACTGCTCGGGCTCCGGCAGCGGCGGCGGCGGCTTGTGCGAGGGCTCCCAGGAGATGGTGAAGGCGATCCGGTCACCCGGGGCCACCGTGAAGTCGGCGTACGTCGTCAGCGACTTCCCGTAGGTCTCCGCCTCTGTGTCGAACCACACGGAGTCCGGACCCGCGACCGCCACGGTCCGCCCCTCGTGCTTGTGCACCCACGGCACGACCCGGCCGTAGGAGAACCGCATCCTGAGCGCCGAGCGCATCGGCACCCGGCCGGTGACGCCCTCCACGATCCGGATCAGCTGCGGGGCGCCGTCGCGCGGGGGCATGAAGTCGGTCACACGGACCGTGCCGCGCGGGGTGTCCCACTCCGACTCCAGGATCAGCGAGTCGCCGCGGTAGCTGCGCCGGGCGGCCGACGGGGGGCAGGCGTCGGCGGCGTGCGCCGGGCCGAGCCGCCAGAAGCCGTGCTCCTCGGTGCCCAGCAGGCCGGCGAAGATGGCATGCGAGTCGAAGCGGGGCAGGCACAGCCAGTCCACCGTGCCGTCCCGGCAGACCAGTGCGGCGGTCTGCATGTCTCCGATGAGTGCGTAGTCTTCGATGCGCCCGGCCACGTGCAACTCCAGTCGAACGGCCACGTCACCCCCGCGCAGGGGGCTGTCGCTAGTGCGGTCAAGGGGTCGTTGTTATGCGTCGTTGAGCGGTGAAGCAAAGCAGCCGCCGAGCCCTGAGGCAACACGACAGTCCTTGCTCAACGAACTGCCGCGCTCTCGTGTTCCGGATGATGGTGGCGGGGGTGTGCCGTCTTTTCCGGCCGGGCTCGGCAGCGAATGTCCGAGCAGGATACGACGCACGTAGATGATCTGCGTGCCGCTCCGGGCAACCCGTGTGGGCCGAACGGGTGACCAACGGGTGAGAACCATGTGACCGGAGCGTGCCATGGTCACACCTGCCGTGCCGTGCCGTGCCCGGCCGGGCGCGGAGCGTGGCCGGAGGCCATCTCCTCCAGGCGCTGATACCCTGGTAGCCCGTGGACCGGTGGGACTGGAACCCCCGAACCGCAGCGACGGCACCCCCGAAGATCCGGGCCGGAGGCCGTACCGCACGACAGACAGCGACCACGGGAGCCCCCTCTTGGCCATGCCGCCGAAAAACACGACGACCAAGCACATCTTCGTCACCGGGGGTGTCGCCTCCTCTCTCGGCAAGGGCCTCACCGCCTCCAGCCTGGGCATGCTGCTCAAGGCCCGCGGCCTGCGCGTCGTGATGCAGAAGCTCGACCCGTACCTGAACGTCGACCCGGGCACGATGAACCCCTTCCAGCACGGTGAGGTGTTCGTCACCAACGACGGCGCCGAGACCGACCTGGACATCGGCCACTACGAGCGCTTCCTCGACCGCAACCTGGACGGCTCCGCCAACGTCACCACCGGCCAGGTGTACTCCACCGTGATCGCCAAGGAGCGCCGCGGCGAGTACCTGGGCGACACCGTGCAGGTCATCCCGCACATCACCAACGAGATCAAGCACCGCATCCGGCGGATGGCCACCGACGAGGTGGACGTCGTCATCACCGAGGTCGGCGGCACGGTCGGCGACATCGAGTCGCTGCCGTTCCTGGAGACCGTCCGCCAGGTCCGCCACGAGGTCGGCCGGGACAACGTCTTCGTGGTGCACATCTCGCTGCTGCCCTACATCGGCCCCTCCGGCGAGCTGAAGACGAAGCCGACCCAGCACTCGGTCGCCGCGCTGCGCAACATCGGTATCCAGCCGGACGCCATCGTGCTGCGCTGCGACCGCGAGGTCCCCACCGCGATCAAGCGCAAGATCTCGCTGATGTGCGACGTCGACGAGGACGCCGTCGTGGCCTGCCCCGACGCCCGCTCGATCTACGACATCCCGAAGGTCGTGCACGCCGAGGGCCTCGACGCCTACGTGGTGCGCAAGCTGGACCTGCCGTTCCGCGACGTCGACTGGACGACCTGGGACGACCTGCTCGACCGCGTCCACAACCCCGACCACGAGATCACCCTGGCCCTGGTCGGCAAGTACATCGACCTGCCCGACGCCTACCTGTCGGTGACCGAGGCGCTGCGCGCCGGCGGCTTCGCCAACCGCGCCCGGGTGAAGATCAAGTGGGTCACCTCCGACGACTGCAAGACCCCGGCCGGTGCCGAGGCGCAGCTCGCCGACGTCGACGGCATCTGCATCCCGGGCGGCTTCGGCGACCGCGGCGTGCTCGGCAAGGTCGGCGCCATCCGCTACGCCCGCGAGAACAAGATCCCGCTGCTCGGCCTCTGCCTCGGCCTGCAGTGCATCGTGATCGAGGCCGCGCGCAACCTGGCCGACATCCCGGACGCCAACTCCACCGAGTTCGACCCGGCCACCGCCCACCCGGTCATCTCCACCATGGCCGAGCAGATGGACATCGTCGCCGGTGAGGGCGACATGGGCGGCACGATGCGACTCGGCATGTACCCGGCCAAGCTGGCCGAGGGCTCGATCGTCCGCGAGGTGTACGACGGCAAGGAGTACATCGAGGAGCGGCACCGGCACCGCTACGAGGTGAACAACGCCTACCGCGCGGAGCTGGAGAAGAAGGCCGGCATCCTGTTCTCCGGCACCTCCCCGGACGGCAAGCTCGTCGAGTACGTGGAGTACCCGCGCGACGTCCACCCCTACCTGGTCGCCACCCAGGCGCACCCCGAACTGCGGTCGCGCCCGACCCGCCCGCACCCGCTGTTCGCCGGCCTGGTGAAGGCCTCCGTCGAGCGGAAGAACGCCGAGTAACACACCGGTTGTACGGTGGCCGGGGTGCATGCCCGCAAGGGCGGGCACCCCGGCTTTCTCATGGGAGGACAGGGCATGACGATCAAGGACACCCCCGAGGAGTGGGAGATCCGGGCGACGCGGACGCCCTTCACGGGCAACAAGACCTCCGTCCGCACCGACGACGTGGTCATGCCCGACGGTTCGGTGGCCCGCCGTGACTACCAGGTCCATCCCGGCTCGGTCGCGGTCCTCGCCCTGGACGAGGAGGACCGGGTGCTGCTGATCAACCAGTACCGCCACCCCGTGCGGCACAGGCTGTGGGAGATCCCGGCCGGCCTGCTGGACGTGCCCGGCGAGAACCCGCTGCACGCGGCCCAGCGCGAGCTGTACGAGGAGGCGCACGTCAAGGCCGAGGACTGGCGGGTGCTGACCGACGTGTACACCAGCCCCGGCGGCTGCGACGAGGCCGTACGGATCTTCCTGGCCCGCGATCTCTCGGAGGCCGAGGGAGAGCGCTTCGAGGCGGAGCACGAGGAGACCGACATGGAGCACGCGCGCGTGCCGGTCGACGAGCTGGTGCGCCGGGTGCTGGCCGGTGACCTGCACAACAACTGCCTGGTGGTGGGCGTCCTGGCGCTGGTCGCCGCCCGCGCCGGGGACGGACTGGACGCCCTGCGGCCGGCCGACGCGCCGTGGCCGGCCCGCCCCTTCGAGGCCTGAGTCCCCCGTCCGGCCCACTGGTGTGACCATCGCCTGATCCGATCGGGCGATGTGCCCGCCGCGCTCGTCACGGAACGTCGCAGAGCGTGAACTAGGCTCTGCAAACGCCCGTACCGGAAGTCACCGGCGGGCTCGCGCGTGCGGTGGGACGGGAGTGTGGCCCGTGACGGATCAGGCGGTGGACACAGACGATGCGCGGCTGTCCGCGCACCCGGTCGCGGGGGATCGCTTCCTGGGCCGCACACGTGAGCTGAAAGAGCTGCGTGCCGACATCGAGCGGGCGGGCCTGGACACCCTCTCCGGCCGCAAGGCGCCCCGCGCGCGGGTGCTGCTGATCGCCGGCCGCCCCGGTTCGGGCCGCACCGCGCTCGCCGAGGAACTCGTCCGGCAGGTCGCCGGGCGCTACCCCGACGGGGTGCTGCGGGCCCGGCTCAGCGAACCGGACGGCAGCCCCGTCCCGGTGGAGCGCACCGCCCGCGAACTGCTCGCCGCGCTGGACCTGCCCGCCCCGGCCGGAGCCGCCGAGGAGGACCTGACCGAGGCCCTGCGCACGGCCCTCGCCGGCCGGCGGGCGCTGCTCCTGCTGGACGACGCGGCCGGCGCCGAACAGGTCGACGCGCTGCTTCCGGACGCCCCCGACTGCCTGGTGGTGGCCGTCTCCGGCGGACCGCTCACCGGCATCGCCGACGTCCGCCCCTGCACCCTGGGCGGACTCGACACCAAGTCCGCGGTGGAACTGCTGGCCTGTTTCACCGGCTCGGTCCGCATCACCGTCGACCCGCGCGCCGCCGAGAGCCTGGCCGAGGCCTGCCAGGGGCACCCGGCCGCACTGGTGCTGGCCGGCGGCTGGCTCGCCGCGCGCCCCCAGGCCGCCGTCTCCGACCTCGCCAAGAGGCTGCACACCGGCACCGACGAGGGCGCCGACGGGACCCCGCTGGCCCGCGTCCTGCGGCTCGTCCACGCCCAGCTGCCCGGGCCGGCCGCCCGGATACTGCGACTGCTCTCCCTCGCCCCGGCCGGCCTGATCGACCCGCACACCGCCTCGTCGCTCGCCGGCTGCTCGGTGGACGCGGCCCGCACCGTCCTGGACGACCTCGTCGCCCACGGCCTGCTGCGCGCGACGCACACCCCCCTGCCCCAGTACGACGTCCCCGGCTGCCTGCACCCCATGCTGCGCGCTCTGGCCGAGAGCCAGGAGCGGCCCGCGGAACTGCAGCTGGCCCGGGCCAGGATGCTGGAACGGACGGTGCGGCTGCTGCAGTCCTGCCGGGCGATCACCGAGACGGACAGTCCGCAGGCCCGGGAGAAGCTCAGCGCGATGCCCCGCGAGGTGCGCTTCCCCAATCCCCGGGCCGCCGCCGACTGGCTGCGCATCCGGCGGCCCGCCCTGCTGGCCTCCGCACGTCTCGCGGTGGCCGACGGGGAGCTGGACACCCTCGCCAGGCGGCTGCTGTCGCAGCTGGTCCGCGCCATCGTGGCGCATGTCGGCACCCAGGCGGCCGCTCCCGACCTGTACGGCGTCCACGCTCTCGTCCTCGACGTCGCCGAGCGCCGCGGGCTGCCCCGGGAGAAGGCCGCGGCCCTGCTGAACCTGGGCGATCTGGACGCCCAGACCGGCCGCACCCGGGACGCGCTGGCACGATATCGGTTGGCATTGGCGGCCGGACGCGAAGCGAACGACCCGTACGCCACCGGTCGCGCAATGGAATCCGTAGGTGGCGCGTACCAGGAGCTGGGGGACTACGACCGGGCGGCCGACTGGTTCGGCCGGGCCCTGGGCGACCGGCTGGCCCGCGGTGAGCGCGAGCAGGCCGCCCGGCTGTACGGCAGGATCGCCGGCGCCCACACCTACGCGGGCCGTTACGGGGAGGCGCTCAGGAACTGGCGGGCCGCCGTCAACGGCTACCGCAGGAGCGGCGATGTGGCCGCCCACGCCCGTGCGTTGAGCGAACTGGCCCGGGTGCAGGAGTACGCGGGACGGCCCGCCGATTCGCTGCGCACCTGCCAGCTGGCGGTGGAGTGGGCGCGCCGCGCCGAGGACGTCCGCCTGCAGGCCGCCCTGCAGCTGCGGCTGGCCGACACCCTGGAGCGTCTCGGCGACCCCGCGTCGGCCCATCTGCACCGCGCCGCGGCCGAGCGCATGCTGGATGAGGAGCCCTCGGAGGGCGAGGAAGGGCTGGAAGCGGGCGCGAGTGCCTGCGAAATCCGTAGTGCATCCGACAAAGATTGATGCAATGAAAGGCTAGACACCCGGAACGCCTTCATTAAACTGGCTCTGCCGCACGTTCTCCTGCGGTGTCTCCCGGTGTGCCCCGCACGCCTGGGTATGTCACGCAATGCACCCCCCCATACCCTCTGAGCCAAGGACCGTGATCGACGTGAAGGTCGGCATCCCCCGCGAGGTCAAGAACAACGAGTTCCGGGTGGCCATCACCCCCGCCGGTGTGCACGAGCTGGTGCGCAACGGTCACCAGGTCGTCATCGAGCGGGGCGCCGGCCTCGGCTCCTCGATCACGGACGAGGAGTACACCGCCGCCGGCGGCACCCTCCTCGACACCGCCGACGAGGTGTGGGCCGCCGCCGACCTCCTGCTGAAGGTCAAGGAGCCCGTCGCGGAGGAGTACCACCGCCTCCGCAAGGACCAGACCCTCTTCACCTACCTGCACCTGGCCGCCTCCAGGGAGTGCACGGACGCGCTCATCGAGTCCGGCACCACGGCCATCGCCTACGAGACGGTCGAGCTGCCGAACCGCGCGCTGCCGCTGCTCGCCCCGATGTCCGAGGTCGCGGGCCGGCTGGCCCCGCAGGTCGGCGCCTACCACCTGATGCGCGCGGCCGGCGGCCGTGGCGTGCTGCCGGCCGGCGTCCCGGGCGTCACCCCGGCCAAGGCCGTGGTCATCGGCGGCGGTGTCTCCGGCTGGAACGCCACCCAGGTCGCCGTCGGCATGGGCTTCGACGTGACCCTGCTCGACCGCGACATCAACAAGCTGCGCGAGGCCGACAAGATCTTCGGCACGAAGGTCAAGGCGATCATGTCCAACTCCTTCGAGCTGGAGAAGGCCGTCCTCGACGCCGACCTCGTCATCGGCGCGGTCCTCATCCCGGGCGCCAAGGCCCCGAAGCTGGTCACCAACGAGATGGTGTCCCGCATGAAGCCCGGAAGTGTTCTTGTCGACATCGCGATCGACCAGGGCGGCTGCTTCGAGGACTCCCACCCCACCACGCACACCGAGCCGACCTTCACGGTCCACAACTCGGTCTTCTACTGCGTGGCCAACATGCCGGGCGCGGTGCCGAACACCTCCACCAACGCCCTCACCAACGCGACGCTGCCGTACATCGTCTCGCTCGCCAACAACGGCTGGGCCGAGGCGCTGCGCCGCGACGCCTCGCTCGCCAAGGGTCTCAACACCCATGACGGCAAGGTGGTTTACAAGGAGGTCGCCGAGGCGCTCGGCCTGGAGCACGTCGAGCTGAGCTCGGTGCTCGGCTGACCCGGTGACCTGCTGAGTCGCTAAGTCGCCCACCGGAAAAAGGCGATTCGTCAACACGGCTCGTCAACACCACGCAACCGGCCGGACCTTGCCCGACAAGGTCCGGCCGGATGTGTGTATGGTCACTTTGCGGCTCTCGGTCAACTCGCCTCGAACGTAACCCTTCGACCGATTCGCACACCGGTGAAACCTGCTGTGCGACGGCCGTACGCCCTTGACAGCGAGATGTTTCATTGCCGACACATCCGGCCGGGTCCGGCGGATTGTGTTGCTGCGGACCGCCGACACGCCATAGAGTCGCCAACCGTCGGCATGGTGCCACGCTGACCTTGTCTAGAAGTTTCCTGGTCACCAAGGAGGTAAGACGACTTGTGAATGAGTCGACATTTTCTCCCGGGGGTGGTCAACCAGGAATGCCGGTACGGGGCCAGGACCCCACGGGATTCGAGGCTGTCGGCTCCGTAGCTGTGCGCACCTTCGCAGCCCACCAGAGTCCGGGGCCGCAACCGGCCCGGACAGCACACCAGAGCATGGATGGCCATCACGTGAACGCCATGGCCGGCGACGGAAGTGGCGCGCCCCACAACCAACTCGCCGACTACGACGAACTGCCCGAGGGGCACTTCTACGACCCCGATGCCGAGTACGAGCCCGATCCGGAGTACGCGGCCACGCTCGCGCCCGACGCGGCCCGCCAGCGCCGTGAGCGCGTGGGTCCCACCGGACGCCCGCTGCCGTACTTCCCGATCCCGGGCCCGCTGACCGATCACGGCCCCGCGAAGATCATCGCGATGTGCAACCAGAAGGGCGGCGTCGGCAAGACGACGTCGACCATCAACCTGGGTGCCGCGCTCGCGGAGTACGGACGGCGCGTGCTGCTCGTGGACTTCGACCCGCAGGGCGCGCTGTCGGTCGGTCTCGGCGTCAACCCGATGGAGCTGGACCTCACCGTCTACAACCTGCTCATGGAGCGGGGCATGTCCGCCGACGAGGTCCTGCTGAAGACGGCGGTCCCCAACATGGACCTGCTGCCGTCCAACATCGACCTGTCCGCCGCCGAGGTCCAGCTGGTCTCCGAGGTGGCCCGTGAGTCGACGCTCCAGCGCGCCCTCAAGCCGCTGCTGCCCGACTACGACTACATCGTGATCGACTGTCAGCCCTCGCTCGGCCTGCTGACCGTCAACGCTCTGACGGCTGCGCACAAGGTGATCGTGCCGCTGGAGTGCGAGTTCTTCGCGCTGCGCGGTGTGGCCCTGCTGACGGAGACCATCGAGAAGGTCCAGGAGCGGCTCAACCCCGAGCTGGAACTGGACGGCATCCTCGCCACGATGTACGACTCGCGCACGGTGCACAGCCGTGAGGTGCTCGCGCGTGTCGTCGAGGCGTTCGACGACCACGTCTACCACACGGTCATCGGACGCACGGTCCGCTTCCCGGAGACCACGGTCGCCGGTGAGCCGATCACCACGTACGCCTCCAACTCCGTCGGTGCCGCCGCCTACCGCCAGCTCGCCAGGGAGGTGCTCGCCCGGTGTCACGCCGAGTGAGTCTGCCGGGGGCCGACGAACTCTTCCGTACGACAGGGGGAACGGCGCTGCAGCCGTCGACTCCCCGGCGCCCGGCCAACGGTGAGGCCCGGGTGCCGGCTCCCGCGGGGGAGAGCGACGAGGCCGCCGCCGAGGACGCACCGCAGTCGGTGCCCGTGCACAACGGCGACGGCGAAGGCGCGGAGCACGCCGCGGCGGAGGCCGAGCCGGCCGAGGACGGCGAGTCCCGCAGCCGCCCGGCGCGCGGTCAGGCGGCGCAGGAGGATTCCGCCGCCGGGCAGCCGCGCAAGCGAGGCCGGGCGGCGAACCGGCGGCCCAGCGGGCGTGAGCGGCACGACGAGAAGATCACGGTGTACGTGTCGGCCGAGGAGCTGATGGACCTGGAGCACGCCCGTCTCGTGCTCCGCGGCGAGCACGGTCTCGCCGTCGACCGCGGGCGCATCGTCCGCGAGGCGGTGGCCGTGGTCCTGGCCGACCTGGAGTCCCGCGGGGACGCGAGCATCCTGGTACGACGGCTGCGCGGACGGTAACGGTAGCCTGCGGGGGCCATGTCCTCGAACGATGTTCCCGCACCCGTACCAGCATCCGCGTCCGGCGCCGCCGGTCGCCGGCGTGCGCTGGGCCGGGGCCCGGGAGCAGCATCGGCCGCACCGCCGCAGCCCGCCCCGGCGGAGCGCGACTCCCGGGTGCCGGAGCAGCTTCCCGGAGCGGAACAGGCTCCTGGAACGGATCAGGCTCCCGGAGCCGGACGGGTTCTCGGAGCGGAAGCGGTTCCCGGACCGGAAGCGGTTCCCGGACCGCAAGCCCCCGAGACTGAGCCTGTCGAGCCGCCCGAGCCCCCCGCACCCGCGGCCGCTGAGCCGGTCCTGTCCGGGCCGGACGTCTCTCCCGGTGAGCAGGCTCCCGCCGACGGCGTCTTCAAGGTGCGCCTCGCCAACTTCGAGGGCCCCTTCGACCTTCTCCTCCAGCTGATCTCCAAGCACAAGATGGACGTGACCGAGGTCGCCCTGTCCAAGGTCACCGACGAGTTCATGGCGCACATCCGGGCCATGGGGCCGGACTGGGACCTCGACCAGACGACCGAGTTCCTGGTCGTGGCCGCCACCCTGCTCGACCTCAAGGCCGCCCGGCTGCTGCCCGCCGCCGAGGTCGAGGACGAGGCCGACCTGGCGCTGCTGGAGGCGCGGGACCTGCTCTTCGCGCGCCTGCTCCAGTACCGCGCGTACAAGAAGATCGCCGACATCTTCAACGAGCGCCTCGACGAGGAGGCCCGCCGCTACCCCCGTACCGTCGGCCTCGAACCCGGGCACGCCGAGCTGCTGCCCGAGGTCGTCATCAGCATCGGCCCCGAGGGCTTCGCCCGGCTCGCCGTCAAGGCGATGCAGCCCAGGCCCCGGCCGCAGGTCTACGTCGACCACATCCACGCCCCGCTGGTCAGCGTGCAGGAGCAGGCGGGGATCGTGGTGGCGCGGCTCAGGGAACTGGGCGAGGCGAGCTTCCGGACGCTCGTCGAGGACACCGACGACACCCTGACCGTCGTGGCGCGGTTCCTCGCCCTGCTGGAGCTGTACCGCGAGAAGGCCGTCGCCCTGGACCAGGAGAGCGCACTCGGCGAGCTGACCGTGCGCTGGACGGGCGGGGAGACGCACGAGGCGCCGATGGTCACCGACGAGTTCGACCGGCCGCCCGAGGAGCCCAAGGAGAAGAAGGCATGAGCGAGGAGACCGCAGAGCTCCCGGCGGGGCCGCGCGCCGTCGCCGACCTCCGGCTGAAGCCCGCCCTGGAGGCGATGCTCATGGTCGTGGACGAGCCCGCGACCGAGGAGCACCTGGCCAGGATCCTCGAGCGGCCGAGGCGGCAGATCGCCGACGCACTGCGCGAGCTGGCCGACGAGTACACCGTGCAGGGCCGCGGCTTCGAGCTGCGCTTCGTCGCGGGGGGCTGGCGTTTCTACACCCGTGCCGCCTTCGCGCCCGCCGTGGAGCGGCTGGTCCTGGAGGGCCAGACGGCACGCCTCACCCAGGCGGCGCTGGAGACCCTCGCGGTGGTGGCCTACCGCCAGCCGGTCAGCCGCAGCCGCGTCTCCGCCGTACGCGGAGTCAACTGCGACGGCGTGATGCGCACCCTCCTGCAACGGGGTCTGGTCGAGGAGGCGGGGACGGAACCCGAAACAGGTGCGATCCTGTACAGGACGACGAACTACTTCCTGGAGCGGATGGGCCTGCGCGGCCTTGACGAACTTCCGGAGCTCGCGCCCTTCCTCCCGGAGGCGGAGGCGATCGAGGCCGAGACCCAGGAGGGGGTCCCGTCGTTCGACCCGGACGCGCCCGACGCGCCCGGCGGTCAGGACGCAGACGACTAAGACGGAAACCTTGATGCGAAGCAGCGGCAGCGGCAAGAGCGGCGGGCGCGGTAACTACCGCGGTGCCGGCAACGACAGGGACCAGAAGCAGGGGCAGGGGCGTCCCCGCAAGCCCCGCCCCGAGGAGCGCCGCTACGACGTGGGTCCCGGCGCCTCCCAGGAGGGCCCCAAGTCCGGGCGCGGCGGCGCGGCCCGCGGTGGCGCCAAGGGCGGCCCGAAGAAGCCCCAGCAGGGCGGCCGTACGACCCCCGCACGCTCGCGTGAGTACGAGACGCGGGTCGAGGAGCGCAACCGGGAGCGGTACGCCGACAAGAAGGACGTCAAGCTGCCCAAGACCTTCCCGGGCGCCGAGCAGGAGGGCGAGCGGCTGCAGAAGGTCCTCGCGCGCGCGGGCTACGGCTCCCGGCGGGCCTGCGAGGAGCTGATCGAGCAGGCCAGGGTCGAGATCAACGGCGAGATCGTGCTGGAGCAGGGCCGCCGGGTGGACCCGGAGAACGACGAGGTCAAGGTCGACGGCCTGACCGTGGCGACCCAGTCGTACCAGTTCTTCTCGCTGAACAAGCCCGCCGGTGTCGTCTCGACGATGGAGGACCCGGAGGGCCGGCAGTGCCTCGGCGACTACGTCACCAACCGGGAGACCCGGCTCTTCCACGTCGGCCGGCTGGACACCGAGACCGAGGGCGTCATCCTGCTCACCAACCACGGTGAACTGGCGCACCGCCTCACGCACCCCAAGTACGGCGTGAAGAAGACCTACCTCGCGCACATCGTCGGCCCCATCCCGCGCGATCTCGGCAAGCGGCTGAAGGACGGCATCCAGCTGGAGGACGGCTACGCGCGCGCGGACCACTTCCGGGTCGTGGAGCAGACCGGCAAGAACTACCTGGTCGAGGTGACCCTGCACGAGGGCCGCAAGCACATCGTGCGGCGCATGCTGGCCGAGGCGGGATTCCCCGTCGACAAGCTGGTGCGCGTGTCCTTCGGCCCGATCACCCTGGGCGACCAGAAGTCGGGCTGGCTGCGGCGCCTGTCCAACACGGAGGTCGGCATGCTGATGAAGGAAGTCGACCTCTAGAACGGCTTGCCCTGATCACCCATCCCCTTTATTGTCAGACTGACGATAAAGGGGATGGTGAATCGCGTGTCCAAACGTGCCGCGACCGGAGCACTGATCGGCCTCGCCCTCGGGGACGCTCTCGGCTTCCCGACGGAGTTCCACGACGTGCCCTCGATCCTCGCCAAGTGCGGGCCCTGGCGGGAGATGGAGCTGCCGCGGCGCGCCCTCGTCTCCGACGACACGCAGATGACCCTGGCCGTCGGGCGGGCACTGCGGACCGCAAGGGAAGGCGGGCCCCTCACCCCGGAGCGGCTTGCGCGGCCGCTGCGCGAGGAGTTCGTCGACTGGTACCGGTCGCCGGAGAACAACCGGGCCCCCGGCAACACCTGCCTGACCGCCTGCGAGGCGCTCCAGGACGAGAGGCTGTCCTGGCGGGACGCGAGCCGGGTCGGCTCCAAGGGCTGCGGCGCCAACATGCGCGTGGCCCCCGTCGGCCTCGTGCCCGGGCTCACCGCGGAACAGCGCGCGGGCGCCGCCCGGCTGCAGTCCGCGCTCACCCACGGCCACCCCACCGCGCTGGCCGCCTCCGACCTCACCGCCCACGCCGTCCACCTGCTCGCCGAGGGCACCGATCCGGCGGGACTCGTCGGCCGGCTGCGTTCCTATGCCCTGGACAACCGCACCCGCTACGACCACACCTGGCTCGGCGACCTGTGGACCCGCTCCCAGGATCCCGGCCCGGAGCACTTCGCCGCGCGCGGCTGGGACGAGTGCCTGGCGATCCTCGACCGGCTCCAGGAGGCCGTGCGGACCGCCTCCCCGGAGGCCGACCCGTGCCTGGCCACCGGCGAGGGCTGGATCGCCGAGGAGGCCCTCGCCACCGGTCTGCTGTGCTTCCTGCTCTTCCCCGACGAGCCCGTCACCGCGCTGCGCCGGGCCGCCTGCTCCGCCGGCGACTCCGACTCCATCGCCTGTCTCACCGGCGCCTTCGCGGGTGCCTGGCTGGGCGCGGACGCCTGGCCGGCCGACTGGGCCGAGCGGATCGAGTACCGAGGCGACCTGTTGGCCCTTGGTGCGCTCTGGGACGCTTAGGGCCATGATCGAAGACCTCGGCATCGACCTCGCGCCCGTGGTCGCGGAACAGCCCGACCCGCTGCTGTTCGCGACCGTCTCCGGAGCCCACCTGTACGGCTTCCCCTCGCAGGACTCCGACGTGGACCTGCGCGGCGTCCACCTGCTGCCGGCGGCCGAACTCGTCGGCCTGCGCGAGCCGGAGGAGACCCGGTCGCGGGCCTGGGTGCGGTTCGGCGTCGAACTCGACCTCGTCACCCACGACCTGCGCAAGTTCGTCCGGCTGATGCTCCGCCGCAACGGCTACGTCCTGGAGCAGCTGCTGTCCCCCCTGGTCGTGCACACCGGTGAAGCCCACCGGGAGCTGGCCGCCCTGGCACCCGGCGTCCTCACCAGCCACCACGCCCACCACTACCGGGGGTTCGCGGTGACCCAGTGGCGGCTCTTCGAGAAGACCCAGGAACTCAAGCCGCTGCTCTACACGTTCCGGGTGCTGCTCACCGGCATCCACCTCATGCGCACCGGCGAGGTCCAGGCCCATCTGCCCACGCTCCTGGCCACCGTCGGCGCTCCCGGCTACCTGCCGGAGCTGATAGCCGCCAAGGCGGTGCGGGAGCACGGGACGGCCGACGTCGACCCCGCGCGCGTGGAGGCCGACGTGGAGCGGCTGCACGCGCTGCTCGACGAGGCGCAGGCCGGCTCAGCCCTCCCCGAGGCCCCCGGCGCCCACGACGCCCTCCACGACTTCGTGGTGCGCCTGCGGCTGGCGGGCTGAACCGGGCGCGGGCGTCCGCCGGTCCGGGGCGGGCGCCTCGACCCCGGGGGCCGGCGTTGGCGGTGTCCGCCCGCGGTGTCCGGCGGCCGAGTCCCGGCGGACGCGGAAGAGGAAGTCGGCGACGCGTGCGTGGTCCGGCTCCGGCGGCAGCGGGCTGCCCCGCAGGGCCTCCTCGGTCTCGGCCGCGAGGGCCGCCATCCACGCGTCGACCCGTGCCCAGGGCACCTCACCGCGCTTGACCTCCAGCAGGGACTCGCGCCGGTCACCGACGTCGATCCGCAGCTCCCCGGTGCGCAGCAGGTCACGGGCGCTCATCAGCAGCCGCAGCAGGTGCATCGCGTGCTTCCAGCGCGGGGCGCCCTTCGTCCGGACGGTCGCCTCCAGCCTGCGGCGCTGGGAGAGGGCGTAGCGGCCGAAGGTCTCATGGACCTGGAGGGACAGGAAGGCGCCGCGCAGGGACAGCAGCTCGCGGCCGGTGCCGTCCAGCTGTTCCACCAGCGGGGAGTGCAGGCACTCCAGGATGTTGGGGTTGCCGCGCAGAGCCAGCTCGCAGAACCGCTCCAGCTCCCAGGAGAACCGCTCCTCGCCCGGCCCCTCCACATGCGTCGGCGGCTTCTGGAACCGCCAGAACAGGGGAGTGGGGGCGAGGAACACGCCCCGCCGGTCCGTGTCGCTGGCGTCGGTCGCGAGGCCGAAGGCCCGCGAACCCATGACACAGGAGTAGATCGTGTGGTCGCGTACCAGGTGTTCGGGATCCTCGGGCGGCATGCCCGGAGCGTACGCGGCCCGGTCAGATCACCCGGATCGAATTTCCCTCCACCTCGATCTTCCGCGCGGGCAGCGGCCTGGTCGCCGGTCCGTGCGCCACCGAGCCGTCGGTGATGTGGAACTTGCTGCCGTGGCAGGGGCAGTCGATCGTGCCGTCGGCCACCTGCCGCACCGTGCAGCCCTCGTGCGTGCAGATCGCCGAGAACGCCTTGTACTCGCCCTTCGCCGGCTGGGTCACCACGATCTTGCGGTCGGCGAAGACCTTGCCGCCCCCCTCCGGGATGTCACTGGTCTTCGTCAGTTCCTTCCCGGCTGAGGAGGTGGAGGCCGAGGCGGTGGTGGAGGCCGAGGCGGTGGCCGTGGGGGAGGTCGGTCCCGAGGCGGCGGAGGAGGGGGACGCGGGCTTCGAGGTCTTGTCGTTGCCACCGCATCCCACGCATCCCGCCGCGAGCGCCGCAGCGCCCGTCGCCAGAACCGTGCGCCGCGTCGCGGGCTGGGTCATGTCACCACTCCGTACAGATGTCGAAGAGCAGGGTGTGAAACCGGTGGATACCGGACCATTCGCATCGTCTCAGTGATCGGGCGCCGTACGCCCGGACCGCGCGGGCTGACTACGCTGGACGGGCCAGAACAGACACACCTGTCAGCGAGGAGCAGCGCCGTGGCGGTACGAGCGGTCCGGGGGGCCGTCCAGCTGGAACGGGACGAGTCCGGACACATGGACGAGCAGGTCGGAGCACTGCTCACCGCCGTGCTGGAACGCAACGGGCTGACCACCGACGACCTGATCAGCATCTGGTTCACGGCCACCCCCGACCTGCGCAGCGACTTCCCGGCGGCCGCCGCCCGCAAGCTCGGCATCGTCGACGTCCCCCTGATATGCGCCCAGGAACTCGACATCGAGGGCGCCATGCCCCGCGTCGTCCGGGTCCTCGCCCACGTCGAGTCGGACCGGCCCCGCACCGGCATCGCCCACGTCTACCTCGGCGCCGCGGCCGCCCTGCGCAAGGACATCGCCCAGTGAGAACCGCCCTCGTCATCGGAACCGGACTGATCGGCACCTCCGCCGCCCTCGCCCTCGCCCAGCGCGGGGTCGTCGTCCACCTCACCGACCACGACCCCGGACAGGCCCGCACCGCCGCCGCACTGGGCGCCGGCACCGACGAGGCCCCCGAGGGCCCCGTCGACCTCGCGATCGTGGCCGCCCCGCCCGCGCACGTGGCCGGCGTGCTCGCCGACGCCATGCGCCGGGGCGTGGCCCGCGGCTACCTGGACGTGGCGAGCGTCAAGGGGGGCCCGCGCCGCGAACTGGAGGCGCTGGGCCTCGACCTGTCCGCGTACATCGGCACGCACCCCATGTCCGGCCGCGAGAAGTCCGGCCCGCTGGCCGCCACCGCCGACCTCTTCGAGGGCCGCCCGTGGGTGCTCACGCCGACCCGGGACACCGACACGGAGGTGCTGAACCTCGCCCTGGAGCTGGTCTCGCACTGCCGTGCCGTCCCGGTCGTCATGGACGCCGACGCCCACGACCGCGCCGTCGCCCTCGTCTCCCACATGCCCCACCTCGTGTCCAGCATCGTCGCCGCACGCCTGGAGCACGCCGAGGAGGCCGCCGTACGGCTGTGCGGGCAGGGCATCCGGGACGTGACCCGGATCGCCGCCTCCGACCCGGGCATGTGGATCGACATCCTCTCCGCGAACCCCGGGCCCGTCGCCGACCTGCTCTCCGACGTCGCCGGCGACCTGGACGAGACCGTGCGGGCCCTGCGTGCCCTGCAGTCCTCCGACGAGGCCAAGCGGCGCGAGGGCGGCGCGGGCGTCGAGGACGTGCTGCGCCGCGGGAACGCGGGCCAGGTGCGGGTACCCGGCAAGCATGGCAGCGCGCCGCGGGCGTACGAGAGCGTCGTCGTGCTCATCGACGACCAGCCCGGCCAGCTGGCCCGCATCTTCGCGGACGCGGGACGGGCCGGGGTCAACATCGAGGACGTGCGCATCGAGCACGCCACGGGGCAGCAGGCCGGCCTGGTGCAGCTCATGGTCGAACCGAGGGCGGCGGCGGGCCTGCGGGAGGCGCTGCGCGAGCGGGGCTGGGCCCTGCGCCAGTGAGCGCGCGCACCGGCTTCCACGGCTCCTCCGCGAGCGGTTCCCGCGCCCTGCCGGGACCGGCTCCCACCGGCCGGTGAGGGCGCCTCCCGTGAGCCAGTAACCTTGTGCGGGGCGCCCTCGCGTCCCGCACCCCGCCCGCCACCCTTCACCAGGAAGGTGCCCTCCCGTGGAAAACGGCGCCGCCCCGACCGCCAAGCCCGTGATCGTCGCCATCGACGGTCCCTCCGGCACCGGCAAGTCGAGCACGTCGAAGGCCGTCGCCGCGCAGCTCGGCCTGAGCTACCTGGACACCGGTGCCCAGTACCGGGCGATCACCTGGTGGATGGTGACCAACGGCATCGACATCGATGACCCGACCGCCATCGCCGCCGTCGCAGGCAAGCCCGAGATCCTCTCCGGCACCGATCCGGCCGCCCCGGCCATCACGGTCGACGGCGTGGACGTGGCCGGAGCGATCCGCACCCAGGAGGTCACCTCCAAGGTCAGCGCGGTCAGCGCGGTGCCCGAGGTGCGCACCCGGATCACCGAGCTGCAGCGCTCGCTCGCCACCGGCGCGGAGAACGGCATCGTCGTCGAGGGCCGCGACATCGGTACGACCGTCCTGCCGGACGCCGACCTGAAGATCTTCCTCACCGCCTCCCCGGAGGCCCGCGCGGCCCGCCGCAGCGGGGAGCTCCAGGGCGCCGACGTCCACGCCACCCGCGAGGCCCTCATCCGCCGGGACGCGGCCGACTCCAGCCGCAAGACCTCGCCGCTCGCCAAGGCCGGCGACGCGGTCGAGGTGGACACCACCGAGCTGTCCCTCGCCCAGGTCATCGAGTGCGTCGTCACCCTGGTCGAGGAGAAGCGGGCCGGGAAGTGACCGGACCGTCCCTGCCCTCGGAGCGGGGGGCCGAGGTCGGGCGCCGCATCGGCGTCGGCCTGATGTACGGGCTGTGGAAGCCGCGCGTGCTGGGCGCCTGGCGGGTGCCGGCGACCGGCCCGGTGATCTTCGCGGTGAACCACTCCCACAACGTGGACGGCCCGATGGTCATGGGCGTGGCGCCCCGGCCGACGCACTTCCTGATCAAGAAGGAGGCGTTCATCGGCCCGCTGGACCCCTTCCTGACCGGTATCGGCCAGCTGAAGGTGGACCGCGCCTCCGCCGACCGCACCGCCGTCACCCGGGCCCTCGGTGTGCTCGGGGCCGGGGGAGTGCTGGGCATCTTCCCGGAGGGCACCCGGGGCGAGGGCGACTTCGCCTCCCTGCGTGCCGGGCTCGCCTACTTCGCGGTACGCAGCGGGGCGCCGATCGTGCCCGTCGCCGTACTGGGAAGCTCCGACCGGCCCGGACGGTTGGTAAAGGCGCTGCCGCCGCTGCGCACCCGGGTCGACGTCGTCTTCGGCGATCCCTTCGACGCGGGCGACGGCAGCGGGCGGCGCACCCGCAAGGCGCTGGACGAGGCGACCGAGCGCATCCAGAAGCAGCTCAGCCGCCACCTGGAAAACGCCAGGCGCCTGACCGGGCGCTCGGCGACACTTGAGTAGTGGATCAGCCGGGACGACTCCGGGCCGGTCCACCGACCACCAAGAATGAACGACGAGGTACGCACTTCATGAACGACGACATCCAGCCCGACGGCTCGGCCGAGCACGAGCACGAGCACGGGGCTCTCGGCGACGCCGAGTACGCGGAGTTCATGGAGCTCGCCGCGGAAGAGGGCTTCGACCGCGAGGACGTCGAGGGCGCCATCGAGGCGGCGGGCCACGGTCCGCTGCCCGTGCTCGCCGTCGTCGGCCGCCCCAACGTCGGCAAGTCGACCCTGGTGAACCGGATCATCGGCCGCCGTGAGGCGGTCGTCGAGGACAAGCCGGGCGTCACCCGCGACCGCGTCACCTACGAGGCCGAGTGGGCCGGACGCCGCTTCAAGGTCGTCGACACCGGCGGCTGGGAGCAGGACGTCCTCGGCATCGACGCCTCCGTGGCCGCCCAGGCCGAGTACGCGATCGAGGCGGCCGACGCGGTCGTCTTCGTGGTCGACGCCAAGGTGGGCGCGACCGACACCGACGAGGCGGTCGTACGGCTGCTGCGCAAGGCCGGCAAGCCGGTCGTGCTGTGCGCCAACAAGGTCGACGGCCCGAGCGGCGAGGCCGACGCCTCCTACCTGTGGAGCCTGGGCCTCGGCGAGCCCCACCCGGTCTCCGCCCTGCACGGCCGCGGCACCGGCGACATGCTGGACGCCGTCCTGGAGGCGCTGCCCGAGGCGCCCGAGCAGACCTTCGGCACCGCCGTCGGCGGCCCGCGCCGCATCGCCCTGATCGGCCGCCCGAACGTCGGCAAGTCCTCCCTGCTGAACAAGGTGGCCGGCGAGGAGCGCGTGGTCGTCAACGAGATGGCGGGCACCACCCGCGACCCGGTCGACGAGCTGATCGAGCTGGGCGGGGTGACCTGGAAGTTCGTCGACACCGCCGGTATCCGCAAGCGCGTCCACCTGCAGCAGGGCGCCGACTACTACGCCTCCCTGCGCACGGCCGCCGCCGTGGAGAAGGCCGAGGTCGCCGTCATCCTGATCGACGCGTCCGAGAGCATCTCCATCCAGGACCAGCGCATCGTCACCATGGCCGTGGAGGCGGGCCGGGCGGTCGTCCTCGCCTTCAACAAGTGGGACACCCTCGACGAGGAGCGCCGCTACTACCTGGAGCGGGAGATCGAGACCGAGCTGGGCCAGGTCGCCTGGGCGCCCCGGGTCAACGTCTCGGCCCGCACCGGCCGGCACATGGAGAAGCTGGTCCCGGCCATCGAGACCGCCCTCGCCGGCTGGGAGACCCGGGTGCCCACCGGCCGTCTCAACGCCTTCCTCGGCGAGCTGGTCGCGGCCCACCCGCACCCGGTCCGGGGTGGCAAGCAGCCGCGCATCCTCTTCGGCACCCAGGCCGGCACCAAGCCCCCGCGGTTCGTGCTCTTCGCCTCCGGCTTCATCGAGGCGGGCTACCGCCGCTTCATCGAGCGCCGGCTGCGTGAGGAGTTCAGCTTCGAGGGCACCCCGATCCACATCTCGGTGCGGGTGCGCGAGAAGCGCGGCGCCAAGAAGAAGTAACCGCCGCACGACATGAAGGGGCGGCCCCCGGAGCACCGGGGGCCGCCCCTTCGCCGTTCCTCCGTCACACTCCCCGGCGCGGTCCCGGAGGCAGCGGCAGGGCCGCCGGGACGTGGTGCATCCCGGTGTCCTGCTGCCGTCCGAGCGTGCCGACGCGCTGCCACTGGGACTGCGACTGCTGCCGCGCGCTGTAGGCCCCGGCGCTGTAGGCGCTGTACGAGCTGCTGAACGAACCCGCCCGGTGCCCGCCGTACGATCCCAGGCCGTCCGGGAGGTCCCCGAAGGCGCTGAACCCCAGCTCCTCCTCGCCGCTGCGGTCACCCGGCAGCGTGCGGAAGCTCCTGACCCACTCCGCGTAGAGCGTGTCGTAGATCGGCGTGGCCGACGGCCCGCCGAGACCCTCCTGCCCCGACCGGGCGGACGGAACGGAGACGAAGGAGGACCGGCGAGGAGGGGGAGTGTCGTATGCGTGCACGTATGTCCAAACGACGCCGCATCCAAAGGGATGCGGTTGCGCGCACGCCTGAGGGAGCGCGGGGGAGCCACGCGGACGACCGCCGGCGGTCCGCGGCCGCCGGCGCACCGTGGCTCACCGCCCGGCAGGCGGGCTCAGGTACCCGCGAGCGGCAGGGCGGCGGCGACCAGCCTGCCGTTCGCCGCCGCCTTGTCCAGCGCGTCCCGCAGCAGGTCCTCGCGCGGCTGCCGCCCGATCGACCCCACCGGGGCCGCGAACATCAGCACCTGCTGGTGCTTGTTGGCCGCCGCCCGCCAGCTGTCCGTCACCTGCAGCGGCTGGTGCGCCTGCCACCACGCGACCGGCTGCCCGCCGCCCGCGCCGGGCTGGAGCACCGCGTGCAGCTGGCCCACGGCGAGCAGCACCGACCAGCCGTGCAGCACCGGCGGCACCGTGGACAGGTCGGTCATGGGCAGGTAGCCCTGCTCGATGAGCAGCGGCAGGAAGTCGTCGCCCGCCCCGGTGGTGCCCGGGCGCACGATCGCCGAGGTCGGCTCGACGACGAGCGCCGGGTGCAACTCACCCTCGATCAGGACGAGTCCGCTCGTCACGCCGAGCACCGCCTGCTCGGGCACGGCCTTGTCCGGGGTGCCGCCGGCGATGTCGCCGGCGGCACCGCCGATGGAGCGGACGGCGCCCTGCAGCTGCTCCTCGGTGACCTGCACGACCTGCGAGGGCAGGCAGCCGGCGTGGGCGAAGGCGAGGACGGCGGTCTCGTCGCCGACGAACAGAACGGTGCTGGTGCGCTCCTGCTCGGAGTCGCCCGGGGTGCGACAGGACGTGCAGTCGTAACTGCCCGGGGCGTTCTCTCCGGCGAGCAGCCGGTCGGCTTCTTCGTCGCCGATCTCGGCGCGTACGGCGTCACTGACGTCGAGCATGCGCGGCACGGTGGCTCCCTCGGGATGCGGTGCTGGGGCCGGCCGGGTGGCTCCCGGCCGATGAGCCCCGGGGTTCCGGGCTCATGAAGAAGACAACGGACGTCCTGTGGTGGGAGTCACGCCCCGAGACGGACCGTTTGCAACCATCTGCCGCATGGCGTCACTTTGGGTGTACAAAAGGACACGGAGTGTCAACTCTTCACGCCGTCAGGGGAATTGAACGGGTGAAGTGGGTCACAGATCGCTTCACCTGTTGGTCCACAAATCAGGAAATCGCCGGATGAAATGGGTGACCGAAAATCGTCGGTACCCGCGGTAACGGGCAACTGGCCTGGAATGACGGCCAGTTGGTTGATCCCGGCCGCTCGACCTCCTTACATTCCTCCGCCGTGTGCAACGAGCACCGCTCGGGTACGTCCGCCGGGCCGGAAGAGGCAGAGCACGATCGCCGACGCCGGACGCGACGGACGGGGCGGACGCGAGGAACCGCGGCCTTCCGCGGCGAGCCGCGCTCCGCCCGGGGGAGCCCGGGTTCGTGGAGAGGGAATCACATGTCCGAGTGTGCCGATACCACCCGCAGCACCGCCCGTGACGACAGCGCCCGCAAGGGCCGTACGACGGCCGCGCTGGCCGGCGCCGCCCTGCTGGCCCCACTGGGGCTGCTGGCCGCGACCGGAAACGCCGCAGCGGCGGACAACGGAGTGTGGGACCGCATCGCCCAGTGCGAGAGCGGCGGCAACTGGCACATCAACACCGGCAACGGCTACTTCGGCGGGCTCCAGTTCTCCGCCGGCACCTGGCGCGCGTACGGCGGCACCGCCTACGCCCCGACGGCCGACCAGGCCTCCAGGAGCGCGCAGATCGCCGTCGCCACCCAGGTCCAGCGGGCCCAGGGCTGGGGCGCCTGGCCGGTCTGCTCCGGCCGCGCCGGAGCCTTCGGCGCCGCGCCCGCCTCGGCCACCGGCGGCTCCTCCGGCGGCACCGTCTCCAAGGGCGTGACGACGAAGTCCGCCCCGGCGCGACCGGTCCGGTCGACGTCCGCCCCGGCCAGGGCGCCGCGGCAGCCGCAGGCCCCGGCGGCCCACGGCGCCTCCCGAGGTGACTACACCGTCCGCGAGGGCGACACGCTGAGCACCATCGCCGCCCGGCACGGCACCTCCTGGCAGCGGATCTATGCCGCCAACGAGTCCGTCATCGGCGGCGATCCGGACCTGATCGTGCCCGGACAGCGCCTGGCGCTCTGAGCGGGAACCCGGCACCGGCCGGCCGCCGCCCCACCGGGGCGGCGGCCGTCCGCGTCCGCGGGCGGGCTCGGCCCCCGTGCCCGCACTCGGTGCTCGCGCGGCCCGGGGCGCCGACAGGGGGCGTACGGCGGTTGTGTGCTGAATCCGTGAAATTCCTATGCGCCGTCAGCTGCCCGGGGACGGCGCCGGATTACTCGGGGAATCGCATCCCGGGATGCCCCGTTCCGCGCCGGTGAACTTTCCGCCGGTTATTACGAAGCGGTGCTGCCGGCGCGCAAGAATTCTGTTCGATTACCCCGGTGAGCGGTACGGAAACCCCCGTACGTGTGACGGAGTTCGACGGAAACGCGACCCGGGCGGTTGTGACACAAGTGTGACCGGGATCGGATGCTTCTCTTACCCGGTCATGCCCGGCTTCCGTCCCCGCCGGATGCGGCCTAGCGTGGCGGCATGGCACCGATTCCCACTCCGCCAGCGGAGCCCCAGGACAGTCCGGACGGGTACGTCGGCCTCGACGCCGCGCACGCCGAGCGGCTCGCTCGGCAGCGGGGGTGGCCGACGGTGCGGTCGCTGCCGCCGGGCGCGATCATCACCATGGAGTACCGGGCCGGGCGGCTGAACTTCGAGGTGCGGGACGGCCGGGTGAGCCGCGCCTGGAAGGGCTGACCCCGGCGCCGCGGACGTATGCGCGACGAAGGCCCCGCTCCTGTCAGGGAGCGGGGCCTTCGGCGTGGCGCGGGCTGGTCGTGCGTACCGGACCCGCGGTGCCGCCCGTCCTCAGCCGCCGGCCAGGGGGCGGGCCGACGGGGAGGCGCCGCGCGGGAGACGGTCGGCGTGCGGGGGCCGGCGGCTGCCCACCGGGGTGACCGGGGTGCGTTCGGACCGGGTCGTGTGCGGTCCGGGCGCCAGGTGCACCGCCCCCCGGGAGGCGCGCGTCGAGGAGACCGGCTCGCGCACCGGCGCCGCCTCGGCGGGCACGCCGCGCGGCTTGAGCACCACCGGCGTGACGGGGACGACCGGTTCGGCGACCGGCCGGCTGCGGCGGTCGCGCCAGCGGTCGCGCAGGTCGAAGAGTCGGCCCTCCGACATGGCGATCAGCGGCTCGAACCACGGCAGGGCCAGCAGGATCAGCAGACCGGCGGCCCAGCCCAGCAGCACGTCGCTCAGCCAGTGCGTACCGAGGTAGACGGTGGTGAGCCCGACGCCGAGCGAGGTGACCGCCGACAGCGCGGACAACCAGCGGCGCGCCCTCGGGGTGGAGGCCAGATATGCCAGGATTCCCCAGGTCACCACCGCGTTGGCGGTGTGCCCGCTGGGAAATATATCGCCGCCCAGACCCATCTCGTTCGCGCCGATCACCGTCGCGTAGTGCGGACCGAGCCGCCCCATCCCGATCTTGGCGGAGCCGACGGTGATGTTCAGCAGCAGCAGGGAGGCGGCCAGCGTCAGCAGCGGGCGCAGGGTGTGCTGCCGCCAGGAGCGCCAGCCGAGCCAGGACGCGACCATCACGGCGGTGGGGCCGCGCTGGCCGAGCACCACGTAGTAGTCGAGGAAGGCGTGGATCTGCGGCCACTGCTGGTACGGCCGGAAGAACATGACCTGCCAGTCCAGCCGGACCAGCCAGGAGGTGGTCACCACGGCCCACACGATCGCCAGGTAGAAGGCCAGGGTCGCCGAGAACAGGACGACCCGGTGCCGGCTCATCCTCGGCACATCGATGTGGGCAGGTCGTTCCGGCTCTCGGTCGAGTCTCGCGAACACCCGGTCCAGACGCCGGGTGAGGTTTCGTTCGGTACGCACCCAATCGACGTTACAGCGAGTGAGCTGTGTTCCCGGACGAAACAGGGGCTTTGTGATGACGATGTGATGTGGGAAACCTCTCAAGGGCGGCCCGAATTCCCGGGATTCCGCAATCCTGTGAGGCCCCTCTCTTCAATTCCTTTGATCATGCCGGGTGTTGTTTATATGGCGCTTATAAATGCGTTAACCCGGTCCTGGCGTGGAATTCTCCGGGACGTCATCGGCCCGTCGGTGTGGATCATGGTGGGCCGGAGCCGTTCAGCCAGAACGCCCCGTAGAGCGCCGCCGCGACCGCCAACCCCGCCGTGACCAGCACGGATCGGGACGTACGCGCCCGGGCGAGGGCGCAGGCCAGGGGCAGCAGCACCGGGAAGGCGGGTATGAGCAGCCGCGGCTTGGAGCCGAAGTAGCTCGACGCGCACAGGGCGAGCGCCAGCACGACGCCGGTGTAGACCGGCAGTTCGACCGGCTGACGCCCGCGGACACCGGTGACGTACAGCCAGATGAGCAGGGCGACCGCGAGGATCAGGCCGAGACCCGCCAGGGCGGACGGAAACGACGTGAACTTGTCGGCCACGAAGCGGGCGAAGGCGTACCCGCCGTCGAAACCGTTGCGCCAGCCGGCCTGGACGTCCAGGTAACCGAGCGGACCCTTGCCGGTGCGCCGGCCGACCCACAGGACGTAGCCGGCGGCGCCCAGCGGAGCGAGCGCCATACCGAGCGCGCGACGCCCGCGGGGCGCGTACGGAGCACCGCCCGCGCCCCCCGTGCCCCTCGGCGCAGGCGCCCAGCGCTCGCTCCCCGCGCGCGCTCCGAGAGCCCGCTCCGGGGCGCCTTCGTCACCGTGCGCGCCGTGCGCATCGGGTGCGCTTCGCTCTCGCACGAACGAGATCACCCCCGCCACCCACACCGCCGCCACCACGGCCGCCCCCACCGGCCGGGTCAGCCCCGCCAACGCCGCCAGCACACCCGCGCCGATCCACCGCCCGGTCAGCAGCGCGTACAGCGACCAGGCCGCCAGCGCCGTGAAGAGCGACTCGCTGTACGCCATCGACTGCACGACGCCGACCGGCAGCACCGCCCACAGCAGCACCGCGAAGACACCCGCCCGCGAGCCGTGGACGTGATCGGCGACCGCGAAGATCCCGGCCGCGGCGGCGAGCGAGGCCGCCAGGCTCACCACGAAACCGGCGTCCGCGTACGACAGCGGCGCCACGGAGTGCAGCAGCCGCTCCAGCCAGGGCAGCAGCGGGAAGAACGCCAGATTGGAGTGGACGTCGCCGTTCGGCAGCCGCACCTGGTAGCCGTACCCCCGCTCGGCGACCCGGGTGTACCAAAGGGAGTCCCAGCGCGCGGTCAGCAGGGTGTACGCGCTCTTGCCGCGCGCGGCGCTCCACACCACCAGCGCGAGCAGGCCCAGGGCGCGGACCGCCACATAGCCCAGGAGGGCCGGGGCGGCCCGGCGCAGGAGAGGGGTGCGGGGCGGGCCCACGCGCGTCGCAAGGTCGGTCACGGGCTCGATTATCGACCGCACGGGGAGCCGGACCGGTCGCCGGGCCCCGGCCGGAAGGAGGCGAGGTGCTGTACGCCACACGGGTTCCGTCCTGCGTGTGAGACGTCCGCCACGTGACCGTGCGGTGAACTCGCGTACGCTGGCGAGTCACCTGCGAGGGTTTGCGCGGGCCGGAGACACCGCTCCTCTCCGGCCGTACGACAGGGGATCCCCACCCCGTCACTCCGCCCCACGCGAGGGACCATCTGGGAGGTACGTACATGTCCGGGACGACCACGGCTGCCGCAGGGCCGCGCCGTCGGGCGGCCGGGGCCGGTGCCAACCGCTGGGTCGTCCTCCTCGTCCTGTGCACGAGCCTGCTGCTCGTCGCACTCGACGCGACCGTGCTGCACGTGGCGGTCCCCGCCGTCACCGAGGACCTCAGGCCCGGTGCCACGGAACTGCTCTGGATCGTCGACGTCTATCCGCTGGTCTGCGCCTCGCTGCTGATCCTCTTCGGCACCCTGGGCGACCGGATCGGCCGCAGACGCGTCCTGCTGCTCGGCTACGCCCTCTTCGGCGTCGCCTCCGCCGCGGCCGCCTTCGCGCCCAGCGCCGAGACACTGATCCTCGCCCGTGCGCTGCTCGGCGTCGGCGGGGCCATGATCATGCCCGCGACGCTGTCGATCCTGCGCCAGGTCTTCCCCGACCGGCGCGAGCGGGCGCTGGCCATCGGCATCTGGAGCGCGGTCGCCGCCGTCGGCGCGGCGGTCGGCCCGCTGCTCGGCGGGTTCCTGCTGGAGCACTTCTGGTGGGGCGCGGTCTTCCTGGTCAACATCCCGCTGATGCTGGTCAGCCTGCCGGTGGGCAGGATCCTGCTGCCCGAGTCCCGCGGCGATCGAGGCGGCCCGTGGGACGTCACCGGCGCGCTGATGGCGGCTGCCGGGCTCTTCGGCGTCGTGCTCGGGGTGAAGCAACTGGGCGCCGGCGATCCGCCGACGAGCCTGTCCGCCCTGCCGCCGCTGCTGCTGGGCGCGGCCCTCCTCTTCCTCTTCGTACGACGCCAGCGCCGGCTCCCGCACCCGCTGGTGGACCTGCGGATGTTCCGCCGGCCCGCGTTCAGCACCTCCGTCGGCTGCATCGTGCTGGCGATGCTCGCGCTGGTCGGCCTGGAACTGATCGCCGCCCAGTACCTGCAACTGGTGCTCGGCCTCTCCCCCCTGCAGACGGGCCTGCGGCTGCTGCCCCTGACCGTCGCCGCGATGGCGGCGGGCCTGGGGGGCGCGCGCACGCTGCGCCGCTTCGGACCGCGCCGCATGGTGAGTGTCGGCTTCTGCCTGACGGCGGCGGCGGTCCTCACCCTGACGGCGATGGGCGGCACCGACAACACCGCTCTGCTGCTGGCCGGCTTCGTGCTGCTGGGCTTCGGCCTGGAGACCACGCTCTTCGGCGCGTACGAGTCGATGCTCAGCGAGGCCCCGGCGGACCAGGCCGGCGGCGCGGCGGCGATCGGCGAGACGTCGTACCAACTCGGCGCCGGCATCGGCATCGCCCTGCTCGGCACTGTCATGAACGCGGCCTACGCGCCGGGACTGCGGTCGGTGCCGGGCGTTCCGAGGCCCGCGTCGGTTGCGGCGGGGCACTCGCTCGGCGAGGCCTACGACGTCGCCGGACGGCTGGGCGGATCCGCCGGAGCCGCCCTGCGCCAGGCGGCGCGCGACTCCTTCGTGCACGGGCTGCACGTGACGCTGCTCGTCAGTGCGGGCCTGTTGCTGCTGGGCGCGGTGATGGCGCTGCGACTGCCGCGGATCATGCAGTGCGGCGAGGACGCCGCCGGGGCCGGGGCGGACAGCGCCGGGGCCGGGGCGGAGAGCACGGGGTTCGGGGCGGGGCTGCCGGCGCCGCGGGACTCGGAGGCGGCGGCCGGGAAGCCGCGGGTCACGGCCTGACCGCCTCTGGACGTGCGGGACACTGCACCGTAACGTCGGCCGGAGAGCCGTAACTAGCGCTGCTAGTTTTTCCGAGTTCCGTGTCCCGGAGGGTGTTCCCATGTCCGCGTCCGCGAAGCTGCCCCCGTTCGATGCCGCCGACCCGCTGGGGATCGACGACCTGCTGGAGCCGGAGGACCTGGCCGTCCGGGACACCGTCCGCGGCTGGGCGGCCGACCGCGTGCTGCCGTACGTGGCCGACTGGTACGAGAAGGGGGAGCTGCCGCGGATCCGGGAACTCGCCCGGGAACTCGGGACCATCGGCGCCCTCGGCATGTCGCTCACCGGGTACGGCTGCGCGGGGGCGACGGCCGTGCAGTACGGGCTGGCCTGCCTGGAGCTGGAGGCGGCCGACTCGGGCATCCGGTCCCTGGTCTCCGTGCAGGGCTCGCTCGCGATGTACGCGATCCACCGGTTCGGCAGCGAGGAGCAGAAGCAGCAGTGGCTGCCGCGCATGGCCGCCGGCGAGGTGATCGGCTGCTTCGGCCTGACCGAGCCCGACCACGGCTCCGACCCCGCCTCCATGCGCACCCACGCCAAGCGTGACGGCGACGACTGGATCCTCAACGGCCGCAAGATGTGGATCACCAACGGATCGGTCGCCGGGGTGGCCGTCGTCTGGGCGCAGACCGAGGAGGGCATCCGCGGGTTCGCCGTGCCCACCGACAGCCCCGGCTTCTCGGCGCCGGAGATCAGGCACAAGTGGTCCCTGCGCGCCTCCGTCACCAGCGAGCTCGTCCTGGACGACGTACGACTGCCGGCGACGGCCGTCCTGCCGGAGGTCACCGGCCTGCGCGGACCGCTCAGCTGTCTCTCCCACGCCCGCTACGGCATCGTCTGGGGCGCGATGGGCGCCGCGCGCAGCAGTTTCGAGGCCGCGGTGGAGTACGCCAGGACACGGGAGCAGTTCGGGCGGCCCATCGGGGGCTTCCAGCTCACCCAGGCCAAGCTCGCCGACATGGCGGTCGAGCTGCACAAGGGGATCCTGCTCGCCCATCATCTGGGGCGGCGGATGGACGTCGGCCGCCTGCGTCCCGAGCAGGTCAGCTTCGGCAAGCTCAACAACGTCCGCGAGGCCATCGAGATCTGCCGCACGGCACGCACGATTCTCGGTGCCAACGGGATCTCCCTCGAATATCCCGTGATGAGGCACGCGACCAACCTGGAATCGGTGCTCACCTACGAGGGCACCGTCGAGATGCACCAGCTCGTGCTGGGCAAGGCGCTCACCGGGCTCGACGCCTTCCGGTGAGCCTCCGGGGAGGCAGGGCCGGTGAGCGGCCCTGCCTCAGCTCTGGTTGAAGAAGCCGTCCTCGCGGCGGCCGGCCGGCTCACCGCTGATGATCTCCGTGTTCGAGGGCGTCAGCAGGAACACCCGGTTGGCGACCCGCTCGATGGTGCCCCGCAGGCCGAAGGTCAGTCCGGCCGCGAAGTCCACGACGCGCTTGGCGTCGGAGGGCTCCATCGCCGTGAGGTTCATGATGACCGGGACCCCGTCCCGGAACAGCTCGCCGATGGCGCGGGCGTCCCGGAAGCTGTCCGGGGTGACCGTGCCGATCCGCCGGCCCTTCTCCTCGGCCGTGTCCGTGGCCACCTTCACCCGGGGGTCCGTGACCCAGGCGTCCCCGGACCCGGGCTCAGGGCCCTCGGAGTACTCGTCGTCGTAGTATCGCTCGTCATCGTTGTCGTCGACGAGGCCGAGCCACGCACTCGCCTTGCGTACCGATCCCATGGACGCCTCCTCTCACAGCGGTCTTTCTTGCTTTCCGCATCCCTATGGTCATCCATGATGCGGACGGCGCGCCAAGTGGATAGACGCCGCGCGGGGGGTTTGTGACGGTACTGGTGCACAGCGGATCCGTCGAGAGTCCTTGTGCCCCAAGGGTCGCGACTCATACGGCTGCTGACTGTGAGTGAAATATGATTGTCGGCGGCGGATGGGTGATGCACCGTGCATACGGGTGAACGGACGCGGTGCTACGAGCCGACGGTCGGCCGATACGCTGCCGCAGCTCAACGTCGTCTCACGGCACGGGGGATCACTGTGTTCGGAATCGTCAGACCCTGCTCCCATCGACTCGGGGGCGGCCTGAAGGCCCAGTGGATGGCGCATCTGTGCGGATTGTGTCTCGCGTTGCGGCGGGATCACGGGCAATTCGCACGCATCGTGACGAACTACGACGGCTTGCTCATATCGGTTCTGACGGAGGCTCAGGCCGGTGTGGTGAGCGGGGCCCGGCGCACGGCCGGCCCGTGCGCGCTGCGCGGCATGCGTACCGCGTCCGTGGCCCAGGGCGAGGGCGCGCGACTCGCCGCCGCGGTCTCCCTGGTCCTCGCCTCCGCCAAGGTGCGCGACCATGTCGCCGACCGGGACGGGCTGCTCGCGCGCCGCCCCCTGGCGGCCGCGGCGCGCCGGGTGGCGGCGGGCTGGGGCCGCGCCGGGGCGCGCGGCGGATCGGCGGTGGGCTTCGACACGGACGTCCTGGTGGACGCGGTCGACCGGCAGCCGGGCCTGGAGGCCCTGGCCGGGCCGGGCACCCCGATCCTGACGGTCACCGAGCCGACCGAGACGGCGACGGCGGCCGCCTTCGCGCACACCGCGGTGCTGGCCGGGCGGCCGGCCAACGCGGAGCCGCTCGCGGAGGCGGGCCGGCTGTTCGGACGCCTGGCGCACCTGCTGGACGCCGTGGAGGACCGGCACGCTGACGCCGCGTCAGGCGCCTGGAACCCGCTCACCGCCACGGGCACCTCCCTCGCCGAGGTCCGCCGGCTCGCCGACGACGCCCTGCACGGCATCCGGCTGGCGCTGCGGGAGGCGGAGTTCACCGACGGCAAGCTGGCGCATCTGCTGCTGGTGCACGAGCTGCGGCGCTCGGTGGACCGGGCGTTCGGCGCACTGCCGAGCTGCGCGGAGCACCGGCCGGGCGCGGCGGACCAGCGGGAGGTGGCGCACGAGTCGGGGGGCGCCTACCTGCCGGGGGTGGCGCACGAGTCGGGACCGGCGTACCGGGCGCAGGCGGCGCCGGGGCACCCCCTGTTCCCTCCCTCCGTCCCCGCCCCGAAGCCCAGGCCGCCCCGTGGCTTCCTGCCCGGCTGCGGCATGTTCCTCCTGCTGTGCTGCAGCTGCCAGATGTGCTGCGCCGGGGAGTACGAGGGCCCGTGGTCGCGCCAGAAGCGAGAGGGCTGCTGCCGGGACTGCGACTGCGACTGTCCTTGCGACGGGTGCGATGGCTGCGGATGTGACGGGTGCGACTGCTGTTGCCCATGTGATGGCTGCTGAGCACACGAGGGCCTGACGGCCGGGAAGGCACGGCGTGCGTATCCGGTGGCGGTCTCCTGGAGGCGGAAGCGTGCAGGGGGCGCGAGGGGAGGGGTGCGCGTGTGAAGGCGAAGGGGGAAGCAGGGGGGCGCGGAGCGCGTGAGACGGCCGCCCCTCAGCGGGGCGGGCACGCAGGGGGTCGGCTCAACAGGAACAGGACCACACGCGACCGAAGTCGATGTGGGAGCGGGTGACCAGCCACTGCTGCGGATGCATGGGGCAAGTGGAACAGGCATCCGGTTGCGCGTCAACTGACCTGAGACGTACGGCTCATAGTCTGGACAACCTTGACAGCGGAGGGAAACCTCCGCGTACTCTCGCGGCACGGCCCTGCTGAGGGGCTCGGCCGTGCCCGCGCCGCTCGGCGCACTCGTGTGAAGGCATCACCCCGTTCTGACGACCAATGCGTCCGGGAGCCTTCGCATGCCATCCGACACCTCCGCCAACGTCCCCTGCCGTTCCCGCGGCCGGCTCCGCGCCCGGTCCCATGTGCGGCCCCGCGTCCGGCCCTGTACGGCGCAGAGGAACCGCGCGCACCGCGCGGGGTACGTCCGATGAGGCCGCAGCTGGTGATCGTGGGGGCCGGGCCGCGGGGGACCGGTGTCCTCGAACGCCTCGCCGCCAACGCGCCGGAGCTGTACGCGGGCCCGGGCCTCGACATCCACCTCGTCGACCCCCATCCACCGGGCGGCGGACGCATCTGGCGCGAGGAGCAGTCACCGCTGCTGTGGATGAACTCGCACGCCGAGGACGTCACCATGTTCACCGACGAGACCGTGACCATGGACGGCCCGGTGCGCGAGGGCCCCACACTGCACGAGTGGGCCGCACTGGACGGCCGCACCTTCGCCGACCGCCGGCTCCAGGGCCGCTATCTGCGCTGGGTGTACGAGCAGGCCCGCGCCGGCCTGCCGCCCGGCGTCGGCGTGCACCACCATCCGCGGCGCGCCCTGCGGGTCACCGGATCGCGCGAGGGCCGCCAGCAGGTGTGGCTGGAGGGCAGCCCGCGCCCCCTCCTCGCCGACCTGGTCGTCCTCGCCCTCGGCCATCTGGACGCCGAACCGGACGACGAACAGGCCCGGTTGGCCGCGTACGCCGCCGAACACGGCCTGCTCCACCTGCCGCCCGACTTCACGGCCGACAGCGACCTGTCCGCGCTGCCGGCCGGTGAACCCGTCCTGGTACGGGGCTTCGGGCTGGCCTTCGTGGACCTGATGGTGCTCCTCACCGAGGGACGCGGCGGACGGTACCGGGACGGCGCCTACCTCCCCTCGGGCCGCGAACCGGTGCTGTACGTCGGCTCGCGGCGCGGGGTGCCGTACCACTCGAAGATCGGTTACGACTGGACCGGCGCCCGCCCCCCGCTGCCCCGATTCCTCGGGCCGGCCGAGGTCCGGGAACTGCTGGCCAGACCCGGGGGCTTCGACTTCCGGCGCGATGTGTGGCCCCTGGTGGAGAAGGAGCTGGGCTTCGCCCACTACCACCGGCTGTTCGGCGCGCATCCGGAACGTACGGCGATGGCCTGGACCGACTTCGAGGAGAGGTACGCGACCGCCGGCGACCCCGCCGAGGCCCGGGCGCTGATCGCCGCCGCCGTACCGGACCCGGCGGACCGCCTCGACCTCGCCGCACTGGACCACCCGCTCGCCGGAGTGCGCCACACCTCCCACGAGGCGTTCCAGGAAGGACTGCGGGACTATGTCGAGGGCGACCTGAGCCGCCGTCACGACCCGGCGCACAGCGCCGACCTCGGGGTCTTCCTCGGGCTGCTCTCCGTCTACGGGCAGCTCGTGCGGCTCGGGGACACAGGCCCCTGGTGGCACGGGTTCTTCAGCTATCTGGCGTCCGGCCCGCCCGGGCCCCGGCTGCGGCAGATGCTCGCGCTGTCCCGGGCCGGTCTGCTCCGGTTCGTCGGTGCCGACATGGCCGTCACCGCCGAGGACGGGGTGTTCCGGGCCGCCAGCCCCACCGTGCCGGGCTTCCACATCGAGGCGCGGGCACTGGTCGAGGCCCGGCTGCCCGCGCCCACCGTCGGCCGGGCCCGCGACGGACTGCTGCGCGAGCTGCACGACGACGGCGCCTGCGAGACCCCCGCTGGGCTGCTCCGGGTCGATCCCGGCGACGGCCGCATCCTCGACGGTGCCGGACGCCCCCATCCGCGGCGCTTCGCCCTCGGCCCCTACACCGACGCCCGTACCCCCGGCGCCTTCACCCGGCCGCGCACCGGCGGCGCCGCCTTCCGGCAGAACGACGCCACCGCCCGGGCGGTGCTGACCTTCCTGCGGGACCTGGCCGGCCGGTGCGGGTGGCGGGCCGAGGTGGTGGTGTGAGCGCCTCGCGGTACGGCCGGGGGCTGTTGCACCTCGCCGCCGCCGTCGATCAGCCGGACTCCCCCGACGCCGGCTCCTACGCCGAGCTGGCCCGGCTCGCCGAGCGCGGCGGGCTGGACTTCGTGACGCTGGACGACTCTCCGGGCCGGCCCGGCTTCGACGCGCTCGAGACGCTGTCCCGAGTGGCGTCCGCGACCCGCCGGATCGGGCTGGTCCCCACGGTCACCGCCCGCACCGGGCCCTTGCGGGCGCAGACGGCCGTGGCCGGCCTGGACCAGGTCAGCGGGGGGCGGGCGGGCTGGCGGATCGACGTGTCCGCCACCGGGGAGGACGCTCCGCCGTCCGGCCCCCGTCCGGTGGCTGCGGTGCCACGGCCGCCGCACGGACACCTCGTCCGCGTGGTCGACGTCGACGCCACCGGGGCCGGGGCCGCGGCCGACGCCGCCGGGTACGCGGACGTGGTCCTCGTCCGCGCCGTCACCGCGGTGCAAGCCGCAGCCGTACGCGACCGGCTGCGCGCGCGGGCGGACCGGTTCGGGCGGAAGCCGGACTCCCTGCGGGTGCTGGCGAGTCTGCTGGTGGACCTCGGTGACGGTGAGCACGCGGCCGAGCCCGGGCACGGCGGAGGGGGACCGCGGCAGACCGCGCAGGGCCCCTTGTACCGGGGCGGTCCGGTCGATCTCGCGGAGCTGGTCGCCGCCTGGCACGCCGACGGCGCCGCGGACGGGTTCCACCTCGTCCCCGTCGAACCGCGCCGCGATCTGGAGAGGCTGGTCAACGGCACGGTGGCGCTGCTCCAGCATCGAGGGCTGTTCCGCACCTTCTACCCGGGCAGCACCCTGCGCGAGCACCTCGGCCTGTCCGGCTCCACCGACCGGCCCGCCGACCGCCCCGCCGACCGGCTCACCGAGCGGCCTGTCGATCGGCCCGCCGACCGCCCCGCCGACCGGCGCACCGGCCATCCCGTTGTGACCGGGGCAACCCGGTATGGAAAGGTCGATCGCACGGGAAAGGAAACGACGGCATGACGACGGACGCCTCCGACGCGTGGGAGCACTGGCACGCCGAGCGTGAGAAGACGGTCTCGGCGCCCTACGGCCCGCTCGCGCTGACGGCCACGCACTGGGTCGGGGACTATCCGGAAGGGCGACTTCCGGACATTCCCGGGATCTGGGTGGCGGATGGTGCGGGAATTGTGCTCACCGCCACCGAGACCGACGGCCTGACCGTGGACGGCCGGCCCTTCACCGGGGAGGTCCACCTCGCCGCCGACCGCGGGCCGGAGTCCGGGGCCCGCGTCGCGCTCGGCGGGAAACGGCTGTTCGTGCTGGTCCGCGAGGGCGTCTGGGGCGTACGGGTGTACGACCCCGAGTTCCCTGCCCGTCGTGCCTTCCGGGGTGTCGAGGTCACTCCGCACGCCTCCCGCTGGTCGGTGCCGGGACGCTTCACGCCCTACGCCGGCCCGCGCACCGTGCGCGTCGGCAACGCGGACGGCCGTGAACGCGGGCTCGCACTCGCCGGCGAACTCGCCTTCACCCTGGCCGGACAGGAGCGGACGCTGCAGGTCGCGCAGCAGGGCGACGGGCTGCTGTGGGCGGTGTTCGCCGACGCCACCAGCGGCGACACCAGCTTCCGGTTCCGCTTCCTCTATCCGCAGGCACCGGACGCCGAGGGCCGTACCGTCGTCGACTTCAACCGCGCCCAGCTCCCGCCGTGCGCCTTCGCCGACCACTTCGTCTGCCCGTTCCCGCCCCCCGGCAACACGCTCGACGTGGCGATCGACGCGGGGGAGCGTGCGCTGGGCTGAGCCCCGGGGGAAGGGGGGCCTGACCGGCGGAACGTGGGCTGAGCCGGTGTCAGGGGAACGCCGCCCGGGGATCCGCTGAGCCGGCGTCAGAAGACGCGCCGGGGCGGCGCGCGTGCGCCACGAGGCCCGAGGTAGTTCAAAATCCGACGGCCGAAAGGCGCCCTTGTGCCGACCGGCCGTTCGGCCGAATACTCCCCCTCAGCGCTTGTCAGGAACATGCATGTTCGGGAATCAACCGCATACCTGACTGCGCCTCACGGGCCCCGACCCCACGCGGGCCCCCGATTTCCCATGGAGGGAACGAAACGTGAGGATCAAGCGCACCACTCCCCGCAGCGCCACTGCCAGACGGACCCGGCTGGTGGCCGTGGCCACCGGCTTCCTGGCCGCGGCGGCGTTCGCCGCCCCCACCGCGAACGCCAGTGACGCCCACCCGTTCAGCGCCACCCAGCTCACCAGCGCGAGCGCCTCCGTCCTCAAGGCCGACATCCCCGGTACGGCCTGGGCGGTGGACAGCAAGACCAACCGGGTCCTCGTCACCGTCGACAGCACGGTGTCCAAGGCCGAGATCGCCAAGATCAAGAAACAGGCCGGCGGCAACGCGGGCGCGCTCACCATCAAGCACACCTCCGGCAAGTTCAACAAGCTGATCACCGGCGGCGACGCCATCTACGGCGGCTCCTACCGCTGCTCGCTCGGCTTCAACGTGCGCAGCGGCAGCACCTACTACTTCCTGACCGCCGGCCACTGCGGTCAGGTCGCCTCCACCTGGTACAGCAACTCCGCCCACACGACCGTGCTGGGCACGAACGTCGGCTACAGCTTCCCGGGCAACGACTTCGCGCTGGTCCGCTACACCAACTCCTCGGTCGCGCACCCGAGCGCGGTCGGCAGCCAGACCATCAGCAGCGCGGCCACCCCGTCCGTGGGCACGACCGTCTACCGGCGCGGCTCGACCACCGGCACCCACAGCGGCCGGGTCACCGCGCTCAACGCCACGGTCAACTACGGCAGCGGTGACGTCGTCTACGGCCTGATCCAGACCACGGTCTGCGCCGAAGGCGGCGACAGCGGCGGCCCGCTCTACGGGGGCAGCGTGGCCTACGGTCTGACCTCGGGCGGCAGCGGCGACTGCACCTCCGGCGGTACGACCTTCTTCCAGCCGGTCACCGAGGCACTGAGCTACTACGGGGTCACGCTTCCCTGACGGACTGACTCCCGGTTCCGCCGAGCCCCCGCACGCCATGCCGCGTGCGGGGGCTCTCGGCTGGGCGGAACGGCCGGATACGGGGGCGGTTTTCGGCCACGGGCGGCGATCGCGGTCCGCCTGGCGGTTACTCGCTCGTAGTGTTTGCTGCGCGAATTCCCTGACGTGGGGGCGCGCGGCCGTGCCGAACGGGGCGCGCAGGTCCTCCGTGCGCGCGTCCTGAAGTCGACCTTGTGTGCTCCCTGTGCGGTTCGGAAGAGTGGGCGCCCGCCAACCAGCCTTCCGGCCCGTCAGGCCCCCACAACCTCACCGGCCGGCCCCCACAGGAGGACGTGACTTGAAGCACCGACGCATAACCGGCCGGCGGACCGCCATGACCGGCGCGGGCATCGCCGCACTGGTCGCCGCGGGTGTCACCTTGCAGAATGCGAACGCCAGCGAGCCCGCGAAGCCCGCGCCGGAGCTGCGGGTCCTGTCCGCGCCGGCGGCCGGAAAGCTCGCCTCCAGCCTGAACGGCGACCTCGGCGCCGCCGGGGCGGGCAGCTACTACGACGCCCACGCGAAGAGCCTCGTCGTGAACGTGCTCGACCGGGCCGCCGCCAGGACCGTCGAGGCGGCCGGGGCCAAGGCCAGAATCGTCACCAACTCCCTGGCCGAACTCGGCGCCGCGCGGGCGACGCTGAAGAAGGACGCGACCATCCCCGGCACCTCCTGGGCGATCGACCCGGTCGGCGACAAGGTCGTCGTCACCGCCGACCGGACGGTGTCCGAAACGCAGTGGGACAAGCTGGCCAAGGTGATCGACGGACTCGGCGGCAAGGCCGAACTGAAGCGTTCCAGGGGAGAGTTCAAGCCCTTCATCGCCGGGGGTGACGCGATCACCGGTTCGGGTGGGCGTTGCTCGCTCGGCTTCAACGTGGTCAAGGGCGGCCAGCCGTACTTCCTGACCGCCGGGCACTGCACCGAGTCCATCTCGACCTGGACGGACTCCAGCGGCAAGCAGATCGGGCGGAACGCGGAGTCCCACTTCCCGGGCACCGACTTCGGCCTGGTCGCGTACACGGCCCAGGTCGACCACCCGAGCGAGGTCGACCTCTACAACGGCTCCACCCAGCAGATCACCGGCGCCGCCGAGGCCACCGTCGGGATGAAGGTCACCCGCAGCGGCTCGACCACCCAGGTGCACTCCGGCACGGTCACCGGCCTGAACGCCACCGTCAACTACTCCGAGGGCTCGGTCGGCGGCCTGGTCCAGACCGACGTGTGCGCCGAGCCCGGTGACAGCGGCGGCTCGCTGTTCTCGGGGAGCGACGCGATCGGGCTGACGTCCGGCGGCAGTGGTGACTGCACCTCCGGCGGGGAGACGTTCTTCCAGCCGGTCACCGCGGCCCTGTCGGCCACGGGAGCGCGGATCGGCTGAACCGGCAGCGACCCCCATGATCTCCCGCCCCGGGCGCCCGGGGCGGGAGATCGTTTTTTTCGGGGCCGTGGCTGGGGCGGGGGTCGGGGTCGGGGCCGTTGCCGGGGCCGGGGGCCGGGATGGAGGGAGAACGCTGCTCCGCCTGCCCGGCGCGGTGGGTGGCCCCGCCGAGCCGGGTCCCCGGGTGGCTGTGTCATGTCCCCGCAGACGCGGTCTGCGCGGTGTTTACGCAGGTGGGAGGCGGCCGAGCGCGTGTCGCACAGATGTTCGGGAATGGGGGTATGGTGGAGTGCGGAAGTGGGAACTGATGTTCGAGAGTCGTTCGGGACTCACGAGTGCGGGGAGGTGCGTGTGCCGGGTTTCACGCATCTGCACACCGCCTCCGGGTTCTCCCTGCGGCACGGGGCGTCCCACCCGGAGCGGCTGGCCGAGCGCGCCTCGGAGCGGGGCATGGACGCCCTCGCCCTCACCGACCGCGACACCCTCGCCGGCGCGGTCCGCTTCACCAAGGCCTGCGCCAAGGTCGGCGTCCGCCCGCTGTTCGGGGTGGACCTGGCGGTGGAACCGGCCCAGGCCGTACGCGGTGAGCGGCGCCGTACCCCGGTGCGGGGCGGCGCCTTCCTCGACGAGTCGGCCCCTCGGGTGACCTTCCTCGCCCGGGACGGCGCACGGGGCTGGGCCGGCCTGTGCCGGCTCGTCACGGCCGCGCACGCGGGCGGGGGCGCTCCGCTGCTGCCCTGGTCCGGGCAGCAGGGCGACGGACTGGTCGTCCTGCTCGGTCCGGGCTCCGACGTCGGACGCGCGCTCGCCGCGGGACGGCCCGACCGGGCCGCGACCCTGCTGGCCCCGTGGCGCGAGGTCTACGGCGACGCCCTGCGCCTCGAGGCCGTCTGGCACGGCCGCACCGGCACGGGGACCGGTTCCCTGCGGCTCGCCGCCCGTACCGTCGGCTTCGCCGCCGAGCAGGGGGTGCGGCCCGTGCTGAGCAACGCCGTCCGGTACGCCGACCCCGGTCAGGGGCCGGTCGCCGACGTGCTCGACGCCGCGCGGCGCCTGGTCCCGATCGACCCGCGCGGGGAGCTGGACTCCGGTGAGGCCTGGCTGAAGGACGCGGGCGCCATGCTCCAGGTGGCCGAGCGGGTGGTGGAGGCGGCCGGGTACCGGCGCGACACCGCGCACCGGCTGCTGGAGCAGACCCGGGCCACCGCCGCCGAGTGCCGGGTCGACCCCGAGGACGACCTCGGCATCGGCACCGTCCACTTCCCCGAGCCGCACCTCGTCGGCGCCGGCCGCCGCACCGCCCAGCGGGCCCTCGCCTCGCGGGCGGCCGCGGGCATGGTGCGGCTCGGCCACGGCGGCCGGCGCGCGTACTGGGAGCGGATGCACCACGAGCTGGACATCATCGCCCACCACGGCTTCGCCTCCTACTTCCTGACGGTCGCTCAGGTCGTGGACGACGTACGGGCGATGGGGATCCGGGTGGCCGCGCGCGGCTCCGGAGCCGGGTCGCTCGTCAACCACCTCCTCGGGATCGCGCACGCCGATCCGGTCGAGCACGGACTGCTGATGGAACGCTTCCTGTCCAAGGAACGCGTGGTGCTGCCCGACATCGACATCGACGTGGAGTCCGCGCGCCGGCTCGAGGTGTACCGGGCGATCATCGACCGGTTCGGCGGCGAGCGGGTCGCCACCGTCTCGATGCCGGAGACCTACCGGGTCCGGCACGCGATCCGGGACGTGGGTGCCGCCCTGTCCATGGACCCGGCCGAGATCGACCGGGTCGCCAAGTCCTTTCCGCACATCCGGGCGCGGGACGCGCGCGCGGCGCTGGAGGAACTGCCCGAGCTGAAACGGCTGGCGGGGGAGAAGGAGAGGTACGGCAGGCTCTGGGAGCTGGTCGAGGCGCTCGACGCCCTGCCGCGCGGGATCGCCATGCACCCGTGCGGGGTGCTGCTCTCCGACGCCTCCCTGCTCGCCCGTACGCCGGTGGTGCCGACCAGCGGCGAGGGGCTGCCGATGGCGCAGTTCGACAAGGAGGACGTGGAGGACCTCGGGCTGCTCAAGCTGGACGTGCTGGGCGTGCGGATGCAGTCGGCGATGGCGCACGCGGTCGCCGAGGTCGAGCGGGTGTCGGGCGAGCGGGTCGACCTGGACGCGCTGGCGCCGGGCGACCCGGCGACGTACGGGCTCATCCGTTCCACCGAGACGCTCGGCTGCTTCCAGATCGAGTCGCCGGGCCAGCGTGACCTGGTCGGACGGCTGCAGCCGGCCACCTTCCACGACATGGTCGTCGACATCTCCCTCTTCCGGCCCGGACCGGTCGCCGCCGACATGGTGCGGCCGTTCATCGAGGCCCGGCACGGGCGCGCGCCGGTGCGCTATCCGCACCCGGACCTGGAGGAGCCGCTGAAGGGGACGTACGGGGTCGTCGTCTTCCACGAGCAGGTCATCGACATCGTCGCCGTCATGACCGGCTGCGGCCGGGGCGAGGCCGACCGGATCCGGCGCGGGCTGTCCGATCCGGAGTCGCAGGCCCGGATCAAGGTGTGGTTCGCGCAGCACGCGGCGGCCAGGGGGTACGACGCGGAGACGATCGGACGGACCTGGGAGATCGTCGAGGCCTTCGGGTCGTACGGCTTCTGCAAGGCGCACGCGGTCGCCTTCGCGGTGCCGACGTACCAGTCGGCGTGGTTGAAGGCCCATCACCCCGCCGCCTTCTACGCCGGGCTGCTCACGCACGACCCCGGCATGTACCCCAAGCGGCTGCTGCTGGCGGACGCGCGGCGGCGCGGGGTGCCGATCCTGCCGCTGGACGTCAATGTCTCCGGAGTCGCACACAGGATCGAACTGGTGTCTGAATCACCGGCGGTGTGGGGGCTGCGGCTCGCCCTGTGCGACGTACACGGCATCAGCGAGGCCGAGGCGCGGCGGATCGAGGACGGGCAGCCGTACTCCTCGCTGCTGGACTTCTGGGAGCGGGCCCGGCCGAGCCGGCCGCTCGCCGGGCGGCTCGCGCAGGTGGGCGCACTGGACGCGTTCGGCGCCAACCGGCGTGATCTGCAACTGCATCTGACCGAGCTGCACCGGGGCGCCCGGGGCGGCGGCGGAGGCCAGCTCCCGCTGGCCGGGGGCCGCAGGACGGCACCGGCCGGGCTGCCGGACCTGTCCTCGGCGGAACGGCTCAGCGCCGAGCTGGGCGTGCTGTCCATGGACGCCTCGCGCAATCTGATGGACGACCACCGGGAGTTCCTGAAGGAGCTGGGCGTGGTCTCGGCGCGCCGGCTGCGCGAGGCACGGCACGGCGAGACCGTGCTGGTCGCGGGCGCCAAGGCGGCCACCCAGACCCCGCCGATCCGGTCCGGCAAGCGGGTCATCTTCTCCACGCTGGACGACGGCACGGGCCTGGTCGACCTCGCCTTCTTCGACGACTCCCACGACGCCTGCGCGCACACCGTCTTCCACTCCTGGCTGCTGCTGGTGCGCGGAGTGGTGCAGCGGCGCGGCCCGCGCAGCCTGAGCGTGGTGGGCGCCGCCGCCTGGAACCTCGCCGAACTGGTCGACGTGCGCGGCGAGGAGGGCCTCGACGGGGTGGCGGCACGGCTGGCCGAACCGTCCGGCACGGCGGGTGACGGAACGAGGGCGCGGGACGCATCGGCGGCAGGGGACGGCGGTGGTCCGTCCCGGGCCCGGCTCGCCGGATCCGACGGGCTGCCCCCACCGGCCGGCTCCGCGGCCCGCGACCCGATGGAGGGCCGGACGATCCGTATGCCCACGGGGTACGAGATGCACCCCTGGGCGGATCTGCGCCCCGCGGGCGAGGGGCCCGCGGTGGGAAGGAAACTGTGGCACCAGAGTCCGGGGAGTGCGGGATGACCATCCTCTGCGTACGTTTCCAGCTGCCGCCGATGTACGAGACGGCCCTGCCGGGGCTGCTCGGACTGCTGGAGGACTTCACGCCGGTCGTCCAGGCGCTGCCACCCGACGGGGCGCTGGCCGATCTCCGGGGCGCCGAACGGTACTTCGGGCGCAGCGCCGTGGAACTGGCCTCGGTGATCCGGGTCCGGGCCCTGGCCCGGTACGGCGTCGACTGTGCGATCGGCGCCGGTCCGGGCCCGATGCTGGCCAGGGTGGCGCTGCGTGCCGCCCGGCCCGGGGTGACCTGCGCGGTGCCCGAGGACCCGGACGGCATCGCGGAGTTCCTCGCCGGCCTGCCGGTGTCGGCGCTGCCCGGCGTCGGCGCGGCGACCACCCGCACCCTGTGCGAGTACGGGCTGGACACCCTCGGCCTGGTCGCCGCCGCGCCGCTGTCCACGCTCCAGCGGCTGATCGGCGCGAAGACGGGCCGCGAACTGCGCGAGAAGGCGAGCGGCATCGACCGGAGCCGGGTCGTCCCGAACGCCGTCTCGCGTTCCCTGGTCACCGAACGCCCCTTCGACGTGGACGAACTGGATCCCGACCGGCACCGCAGGGCGCTGCTGTCGGCCGCCGAGGAGATCGGCGTCCGGCTGCGCGCGGTGGAGAAGGTCTGCCGCACCCTGACCCTCACCGTGCGCTACGCCGACCGCTCCTCGACCACCCGCAGCCGCACCCTGAAGGAACCGACCGCGCACTCGGCGGCCCTGGCCGGGACGGCCTACGGCATGTACGAGGCGCTCGGCCTGCAGCGCGCCCGGGTCCGTGCGCTCGCCCTGCGCGCCGAGGGTCTCACCCCGGCCGACCGGGCCTCCCACCAGCTCACCTTCGACCCCGTGGACGAGAAGGTCCGCCGCATCGAGGAGGTCGCGGACCGCGCGCGGGCGAAGTTCGGGCCGCGGGCGGTGATACCGGGAAGACTGGCGGCGTAGCGGGCGGCGGCTCGCCCTCCCGGGGAGGGGCCGCTTCCGCCCGGCCCCCAGGAAGGGCTCGTCCGGTCTCCCGGCGAGGGGCGCCCGGGGTCTCCCCGGGCAGGTTCAGCCGGCCCACGGCGGAGCGGCGCGCGTGCCGTCCGCGAGTCGTGCCTCCACGCAGGCGGAGGTGGTGACCCAGGAGATCGCGGTGTGGTCCGGCGGTCGCACCCCGGCGATGCGCGGGCCCGGCTGGTGGTGCCGACGGAGCGCGGGGCGGGCCTGTGTGCGGGCGGCGGAGGCGGCGGCCGCCGATGTGGTGGGGGGATGGGACGAACTGCTGGGCGAGGGGGAAGTGCGCGTGTTGCGGGTCCCATTGATGCGGATCGCCCCCTATGGTCCGATCAAGCCCGCCTGGTGATGATCCGTCAGCGTTCCGGTGACGCGCCGGTTACCGCTGGAAGTTTTTACTGACGCGTAACTTCACACTTGCACTACTCGCTCGTAACTTGACGAGTGAACAGCATCCTCGTGATCCGGATCACAGGGTCAGGCCGTCGTACCTCCCTCTGAGCCGCAAGGAGATCACTCGATGCTGCCCTGGAAGCGAGTGCTCAGACCCCTCACCGCGTTGCTGCTGACCGCCGCCGTCGCCGTCGTACCCGCCGCCACCGCCCACGCCACCGGCACCGGCACCGGCCATGCTGCCGGGACCGCCCCCGCCGCTGCCACCGCTCAGGCCGCCGCCGCTTCGGGCAGTGGCTGGAACGACTTCTCCTGCAAGCCCTCCGCCGCCCACCCCCGCCCGGTCGTCCTGGTCCACGGCACCCTGGGCAACTCCGTCGACAACTGGCTCTCCCTCGCGCCCTATCTGAAGGACCGCGGGTACTGCGTCTTCTCCCTCGACTACGGTCAGCTGACCGGCGTTCCGCTCTTCTACGGCCTCGGCCCCATCGACAGGTCGGCCGAGCAGTTGTCCGCCTACGTCGACCGGGTGCTCGCCGCCACCGGAGCCGCCAAGGCCGACCTCGTCGGCCACTCCCAGGGCGGCATGATGCCCCGCTACTACCTGAAGTTCCTCGGCGGAGCCGCCAAGGTGAACGCCCTCGTCGGCATCGCCCCCGACAACCACGGCACCGACCTCGACGGCTTCGCCAACCTGCTGCCGTACTTCCCCGGCGCCGAGGACCTGATCAAGGCCACCACCCCCGGCCTCGCCGACCAGCTCAGGGGATCGGCGTTCCTCACCAAGCTCAACGCGGGCGGCGACACCGTCCCCGGAGTGCACTACACGGTCATCGCCACCCAGCACGACGAGGTCGTCACCCCCTGGCGCACCCAGTACCTGAACGGCTCGGACGTCCACAACGTCCTGCTGCAGGACCTGTGCCCGCTCGACCTCTCCGAACACGTGGCGATCGGCCTGATCGACCGGATCGCCTTCCACGAGGTGGCCAACGCACTCGACCCGGCCCACGCCACCGCCACGACCTGCGCGTCCGTCTTCAGCTGACGCGCCTGACGCCCCCGATCCGGCTGACGCGCCTGAGGCACCTGAACGTCTGAGGACGCCGACGCACCTGAGTGCCCGCCATGTCCGAGGTGCCGTCACACCCGAGGTTCCGTCATACCTGAGGCCCTGTCACACCTGGGGACCTGTCATACCTGAGGACCTGGCGCGCCAAGCGCGCCGCCGGGGCCCGTCCGGCCTGAGCCGCCGGAGGGGCCCCGGAACACCTCACCGGCGGTGGCCGCCGGCCGTGGCGCGCCGGCGCACGGACGCGAACAGCACCGCCGAACCGAGCGCCAGCGTCGCCGCGCCGCCGATCGCGAGGTACGAGGTGCCGGCGGACGCGCCGGTCTCCGCGAGGTTCCCCGGGGACCCGGCGGCCATCGGCCGGTCGGCCGGGGCGCCGGGCTCCGCCGAGGTGCTCGCGTCGTCGTCGCCGTGGCCGTGGTGCTCGATCGTCGACCTGTCGGCACCCGCCGCGATCTGCTCGTCGGACGGCGCGGAGGCGGCCGGAGCCGGGGTGGCCGTGGCCGGGGCGGCCCCGGCGTCTCCCGCACGGCCGGCGCCCCCCTTGCCGCCGGCGCCCCCCTTGCCGCCGGTGTCCGCCGCGCTGCCGTTGTCCGCGGTACCACCGTTGCCGTTGCCGTTGCCGTTGCCGTTGCCGTTGGTATCGGTGTCGCCGCTTCCGCTTCCGCTTCCGCCGAAGTCGACGTCCGAGCAGGAGTAGAACGCCTCCGGGCTGTCCGAGCGCTGCCAGACCGCGTACAGCAGCTGACGCCCGGACCGCTCGGGGAGCGAGCCGGAGAAGGTGTAGAAGCCGCCCGAGGGAACCGGGTCGGTGACCGTCGCCACCGGATGCTCCAGATCCAGCGCGGACCAGGCCAGCGGCTTCGCGGGGTCGTAACCGGGCTTGGTGAGATAGACCTCGAAGGTGCCCTTGTGCGGGGCGGTCACCCGGTACCTGAAGGTGTACGAGCCACTGTGCACGCTCGTGGCCGGCCAGTCGGCGCGGGCCAGGTCGAGGCCCTTGAACTCGTCGTTGTTCGCGCTGCACAGCCTGCCGTCCGGGACCACCTGCCGGTGCCGGCCGCCCGCGTCGCCGATCCGGATGCCGTTCCAGTCGTACAGCGCCTGCGCGCCGCCGGCCGCCACCGCCGCCTTGCACGCCGCCGAATCCGGGCTCTCCGGCCCCTCCGCGTAGCACTGCGAGACCCGGCTCACCGGGTCGCCCATCGAGCCGTGGGCGGACGCGGGGGCCGCGGCGAGAGCGGTGAGGGCGAGCGGGGTCAACCCGGTCAGGGCGGCGGCGGCCTTGCGGCGGGCGCGAGCGGGCATGCGGAACTCCTCCGAACGGTCCGTGGGGGACTGGATCCCGTGGGGTGATCAGAAGCTAGCCCCGGAAAACCGTGGAACCGCCCGCCGGAGACGGGTGGAGGAGATCCTTATGGTGCCGTTAAGGGGAGGCTCAGACTGCGCTCAGGATGGGTGCCGGCGGGGGCCCCGGCGGCGTCAGCCGTCCGGCCACCAGGTGCGTGCGACGTCCTTGCGCACTTCCGGACGCGCTTGCAGATGTCCCGAGGGGCGCTCCTGCGCCTCTTCGCGGATCCGGCGGCTGTCCGTCCTCTTCAGGGGCTTCCGCACGGTCACACGGCGCATGACTGCCTCCTTCGGTGCCTGCCGGATCCCGTGTCGTCACGGAGGCAGACGCTTTCGGCGAGAGTTCCTCATCGATGCGGCTCTGTCAGTGGCGGCTGTCACGTCCGGGTTGTCAGTGGCGTCTGTCACTCTCTGGTCATGACGAGAGAGAACGGGCCCACGGTTGCGAATGCCCCGATCGTGGACTGGGATGCACAGGCCGCCGCTTTCGACGACGAGCCGGACCACGGACTGCGCGACCCGGAAGTCCGAGCGGCCTGGGCCGCCAGGCTCCGGACCTGGCTGTCCGAGCGCCCGGCCGACCTCCTGGACCTCGGCTGCGGCACGGGCACCCTGTCACTCCTCGCGGCCGAACAGGGCCACCGCGTCACGGCCGTCGACCGGTCCCCGGCGATGGTCCAACGGGCCCGCGCCAAGCTCGCCGGGCACGACGCGGTGGTGCTGCAGGGCGAGGCCGCCACCCCGCCGGTGGGGCGGCGGCACTTCGACGCGGTCCTCGTACGGCATGTGCTGTGGACGCTGCCGGACCCGGCCGGGGCGCTGCGGCACTGGCGGGGCCTGCTGCGGCCCGGCGGCCGATTCGTGCTGGTCGAAGGCGTCTGGGGCGCCCTGCACCCCGTCGGCATACCCGCCGCCCGGCTCGCCGCCCTCCTGGAGCCGCTGGCGGAGGAGGTGTCCGTGGAGCGGCTGTCCGGTGACCCGCTGCTGTGGGGGAGGGACGTGGACGACGAGCGGTACGCGGTGGTCGCGACCGTGTGAGGCCGGGTGGGGGCTGTGCGTGAGCGGGCCGGAGGGTCCGGTGCTCAGGTCAGCAGCGTCCCGAAGCCGCCCGCGCGGGCCAGCGCCTCCAGCTCGTCGAGGGCGGCCACGGCGGCGGACGCGGCCTGCGGGTCCGTCTCCGTCAGCCCGCTCTCGGCGAACTCGTCCTCGTCGAGGCGCCGCACCTCCGACCCGTCGGCGGAGCGCCACAGGTCCAGGTCCAGGTCCTCCACGACCAGTTCCCGGCCGGAGACGACCGCGGGGCGGGTGATGTCGCAGTACCAGCCCTTCACGCCGCCGTCCGCGGCGCGGACCTCCTTCACCGAGTACCAGCGGTCGCGCCAGTAGTACTCGGTGAACACGTCCCCCGGTTCGAAGCGCACGAAGCCGAAGTCGCGGACGCCGGAGCCCGCCCAGGGGGCCCGGACGGCGATCCGGATCCCGTCGTCCCGGAGCAGCTCGGCCGGGTAACGGATCTTCGTACGGCCCGCCTTGACCAGGACGACCTGCCACCACACCGGCTCACCGGCCGAGTTCGCGGACATAGCGCACCTCCGTGGCACAGATCTCGTAGCCGAGCCACTTGTTGATCGCGATCATGGGGTCGTTCCCGGTGTCGTTGCCGGTGAAGGCTTCGGTGACACCGGCGGCGCGGGCCCGGTGCAGGGCGTGCACCTTGGCCAGCTTGGCCAGACCGCGGCCGCGGTGGGCGCGGGCGGTGCCGGTCATGGCCGTGGTGTAGCGGCCGGCGCCGTCGGTGTAGGCCACGGTGAAGGCGGCGGGGCGGCCGGCGACACAGGCGACCGTGGTCAGCTTCCGGTCCAGCAGCGGATGCCGCCAGGTCTCCTCCAGCCACGCCTCGTAGTCGCTGAACTCGACGGCCACATCGCCCGGTTCGTCCCGCACCGTCTCCGCGTCCAGCTCGAACAGCGGCCGGGGATCGTCCGCGAAGTCGGTGGCGGGGCGCAGTTCGACGTCCGGCGGAACCGGAAGCAGGGACGGGAGGCGGCCGTGCGCCAGGTCGAGACGGAGGAAATGGGCCGAACGCCCCCGGGTGTAGCCGCGCCGCTCGGCGAAGGCGCGGTGGGGGGGGGCTCGTCGAGCGCCCAGGCGAACAACCTGGTCGCACCCTGCTCGGCCAGGTACGCCTCGCCGGCCGCGACCAGCAGCCGCCCGGCGCCGCGGTGGGTCCGGTCCGGGCGGACGTACACGTTCAGACAGCCCTGGCCCGGCTCGGGGCTGTCGTGGGCGAGATGCACCTGGGCCGTGCCGATGATCTCGCCGTCCTCTTCCGCGACGAGCGGCCGGTAGCGGGCGTCGGCGTGCACATGGGCGGCCGTGTGGCGGACCGACTCCGCGGTGAACAGGATGTACGGCAGGGCCAGGCGGCGGACGTGGGCGAAACCCTCGGCGTCGGAAGGGACGTCGGGGCGGAGTGCACGCACGATCACTGTCATGGGCAGGCACCGTACGCGGCGGGAAAGCCGGGGTGCCTCTCATTTTCCCCCGGGTACGGGACAATCGGCGTTGTGAGCCTGAAGATCCACATCGATGACAGCGCGCCTCCGTACGAGCAGGTGCGGGCGCAGATCTCCGAGCAGGCGCGGTCCGGGGCGCTGCCGGTCGGGTACCGGCTGCCGACCGTGCGGGGGCTCGCCGAGTCCCTGGGGCTCGCGGTGAACACGGTGGCCAAGGCGTACCGGGCGCTGGAGGGCGACGGCGTGATCGAGACGCGGGGGCGCAACGGCACGTTCGTCGCCGCCGCCGGCTCTGCCGCGGAGCGCGAGGCGTCCCTGGCCGCTCAGGCGTACGCCGAGCGGGTACGCCGCCTCGGACTCGGGGAGCCCGAGGCGCTGGCCGCGGTGCGCGAGGCGCTGCGCGCGGCCTACGGACAGCGCTGAGCCGAGCCGAGCCGGCCCCTGAACCGAGCGTCGTCGCTGAGCCGTACGGGTCGTCGCCGTCGCCGTCGCCGTCGCCGTCGCCGAACACCGTTCGCCGAGCTGATCCCAGCTGTGCTGTGCCGAGCTATGCCGTACCGTGCCGTGCCGTGCCGTGCCCAGCTGTGCTGTGCCGGCCGTGCCCAGCCGTGCCGTGCCGTATCGGCCGTGCCGTGCCGCCGTGCCGAGCCGTGTCGGCCGGCGCCGTTGCCGAGCCGAACCGGCAGGCCCGTGGCCGGGCGTCGGCGCGCCGGGAGTCCGTCAGCCGTGCCGGGACGGTTCCGGGATCCGCGTCACCGTGAGCCCCGCCCGGGCGGCCGCTCGGCCGAAGGCACCCGCGTCCGCCACCGCCGCACCCCCCGGGTCGTTGTTGAAGTACGCGTACACGTCCTCCCCGTCCGACCAGGTCGTCGCGATGCGGTCGACCCACGTGTCCAGGGAACGGCGCCCGTAGCGCGGCCAGGGCCGGGCGCGTCCCTGGTGGAAGCGGACGTAGCCCCAGTCGGTGGTGCGCCACAGCGGGGTGACGGGGCGGGCCAGGACGTCCGCCCAGCACAGGGTTGCGCCCCTGGCTTCCAGCACCTTGCGCACCTCGGGCGTCCACCAGGAGTCGTGGCGCGGCTCGACCGCGACCCTCGTGCCGCGCGGGAAGCAGGCCAGACAGGCGTCCAGCAGGGGCGGGTCGGCGCGCAGGGTGGGTGGCAGCTGCAGAAGGACGGGCCCCAGCCGGTCGCCCAGGCCCGCCGCGTGGGTCATCAGCCGGTGGACGGGCTCCTCGGGTTCCTTCAGGCGCTTGATGTGGGTGAGATAGCGGCTGGCCTTCACCGCGACCACGAAGTCCGGCGGCACCCGCTCGCGCCAGGCGGCGAAGTTCTCGCGTGAGGGCAGCCGGTAGAACGCGTTGTTGAGCTCCACCGTCGCGAACAGCCGCGTGTACTCCTCCAGCCACAGCCGGGTCGGGACCCCCGCCGGGTAGACGACGTCCCGCCAGTCCTTGTACTGCCACCCCGAGGTGCCGACGAACAAGGTCATGGCACCATCAAAGCACTACAGGTACAGACCCGCGTCCGCCCCTTCCCGGGCGCCCGGCACCGATGTCGGTGTCGTGCCCCGGCGCAGCGCGTACAGCTCGGCGAGCGTGGCCCCGTCGCGGCCGACGCCCTCCTCGGTGCCGAGCCAGTCCACCGCCTCCCGGCGGGTCAGCGGGCCCACCTCGATGCGGGCCAGGCAGCGGCCGGGGCGGACCACGGCCGGGTGCAGGCGCTCCAGGTCCTCGTTGGTGGTGACGCCGACCAGGACGTTGCGGCCCTGACCGAGCAGGCCGTCGGTGAGGTTCAGCAGCCGGGACAGGGCCTGGCCCGCCGTGTGCCGGGCCTCACCGCGGATCAGCTCGTCGCAGTCCTCCAGCAGCAGGAGCCGCCAGCGGCCCTTGCCCGCGCCGTCGTCCTCGCCGATCGCGATGTCCATCAGGTAGCCGACGTCGGAGAAGAGGCGTTCCGGGTCGAGGACGCAGTCGACCTGGCACCAGTCCCGCCAGGAGCGGGCGAGGGTGCGCAGCGCGGAGGTCTTCCCGGTGCCGGGCGGCCCGTGCAGCAGGAGCAGCCGGCCCGCGATGTCCTCCGGGGTCGTCTTCATCAGACGGTCCATCGCGTCCGCCACCGGCCCGGTGTAGTTGGGCCGGACCTCGTTCCAGGTGCCCGCCGAGATCTGCCGGGTGGTGCGGTGCGGGCCGCGCCTCGGCGAGACGTACCAGAAGCCCATCGTCACGTTCTCGGGCTGCGGTTCGGGCTCGTCGGCCGCGCCGTCCGTGGCCTGGCCGAGGATCCGCTCGGCCAGCTCGTCGGTGGTCGCGGTGACCGTCACGTCCGCGCCCCGGTTCCAGCGCGAGACCAGCAGGGTCCAGCCCTCGCCCTCGGCGAGGGTGGCGCTGCGGTCGTCGTCGCGGGCGACCCGCAGCACGCGGGCGCCGTCGGGCAGCAGGGTCGCGCCGGAGCGCACGCGGTCGATGTTCACCGCGTGCGAGTACGGCTGCTCGCCCGTCGCGAAGCGGCCGAGGAACAGCGCGTCGACGACGTCGGACGGCGAGTCGGAGTCGTCGACGTGGAGCCGGATCGGCAGAGCGTCGTGTGGGTTGGCGGACATGCCGCCATGATCCGGCACGGACGGGCCCGGCGCACGGCATTTGAAGCCGCTCGTTCCGGGTGTTCCGAGCCGGTGCCAGGTCTTTCCAAGACCTGCCCCCCGTCCGGCCTCCCCCATTACTGTTGTCCTCGATGGCGCGTCATGGGTGGGATGCGGGGACTCGGCGGTGGCGGCTCATCGCCCTGCTCGGGGTGGGCGCCGCGGTGCTGGCCCTGGTCGTGACCCTGCTCGGCACGCCGTCCGGCGCTCCCGGTACCGAGGGCACCACCCGCGACGGCGACAAGGTGCACGGCACCCCCGCCCTCCCCGCCGCACCACCGTCGCCGGACGTCGGCTGGGGCTTCACGCACACCCAGTACAGCGCCGACCAGGGCGGGCAGGCCGCCACCCGGCGGGCACGGCAGCTGCTCGGACAGGGCGGCGGGCTGCCGCAGAACCAGCACATCATGGGCTGGGGCGCGGACAACCCCGAACCGGTCCGGGGCCACTACGACTTCGGCACGCTGGACCGCCGCATCGACTTCGTCCGCGCCTCCGGCGGCACCCCCGTGATCACGCTGTGCTGCGCCCCGGACTGGATGAAGGGCGGCAAGGCCGGGGCCGGCGACACGGACTGGAGCCGGGCCGCCCTGGAGACCGCCCCCACCGCCGGCCACTACCGGGACTTCGCCGACCTCGCCGCGACCGTCGCCCGGCGCTACCCCGACGTGCGGCACTTCATCGTCTGGAACGAGTTCAAGGGATTCTGGAACGACGCCCGGTCCCGCTGGGACTACGAGGGCTACACCAGGATGTACAACCTCGTGTACCGGGCCCTGAAGAAGGTCGGCAAGGACATCATGGTCGGCGGCCCGTACCTGTCGATGGACAGCGTCGACCCGCGCGACCCGAACGCCTCCGCCACCCTCAAGGGCCCCTGGGGCGCCATGGACCAGCGGGTCCTGGAAGCCTTCGACTACTGGAACGAGCACAAGGCGGGCGCCGACTTCGCCGTGGTGGACGGCTCCAGCTACACCCGCGACGACGAACTGCTCCCCGACGAGTTCGCGGCCACCGGCAAACTCACCGCGGTCGGCGCGTGGGTACGGCGCCGCACGCACGGCCTGCCGCTGTGGTGGGCCGAGTACTACGTGGAACCCGGCGGCGCCGACGACGAGCGCGACGGCTGGAGCGAACCGCACCGGGTGGCGGTCCAGGCCACCGGGATGATCGCCATGGCGAAGGGCGGCGCCCGATCGGGTTTCTACTGGAACCCGCAGGAGCGGTCGGGCGCCTGCGCCGGCTGCCTGTGGACGCCGACCGGCGGCTCGGACGGCGGCCGGGCCCTGCCCATGTACGGCCTGGTCTCCAGGTTCGCCGAGGCGTTCCCGCCGGGGACGAGGTACGCGTCCGTGCCGGTCGCCGCCGACCACAGGCCCAACGTCCGCGTACTGGCCGACGACAGGACCGTCCTGGTCGTGAACACCCTCAACCGCACGATCAGCGCCGAGGTCGACGGCAGGCGGTTCGACCTGCGCGCCTACGAGGTGAAGTGGCTCGACCGCTGAGCCACCGCACGCTCACTTCATCGTCAGGAACCGCAGCACCAGCGAGGCCAGCACCGTGGCCAGCAGCGGCAGCGAGAACCAGAAGGACCCCTGAAGCAGCCGCAGCCGGCGCACGCTCGGCCGGACCGCCACCCGCACCACCTCCCGGGCGGTCAGCAGCAGGACCACGGCCACGGCGGCCAGCGCGCCGACCACCGACCACGGCGTCCACGTCACCTGCGGCCCGATCGGCCCCGGATCCGGCCGCGGCACCGGACCCGCCGGCCGCTCGCGCAGCGCGTACAGCGTGACGTCCTCGTTGACCAGGACCTTCGTCAGCTGCCGGCGGCCGTCCAGGTTCCCGGTCAGCCGGGACTCCCAGTCCGTGGAGTAGCCCGCGTCCAGCTCCAGATAGGTCACCTGACTCCGGTTGACCATGAGGTACGAGTTCGGGCCCGCGTCCCTGAGCGCCTTGACCAGGCCCGACGCCAGCGCCGGGTCGGCCGGCGCCAACGTCGGCAGATAGTCGACCCGCTCCATGTCCCGGGCGCCCCACGGCATCGCCGGTGTCACGTCGTTGACCGGGTCCTGGGTCAGCCACAGCAGCCGCACGGTCGGCTTGTCGTGGGCGTACACCCAGTCCATGGCCGCGACCTCGCCCGGCCGGACCCGCTCGAACGGCTCGTTGCCCCAGCGGGCCACCAGGAAACCGCCCATCAGCAGCAGCCCGGTGAGCAGCGCGGCCAGCGGAGCGAGCCCCGCCCGCGCTGCGGCGCGTTCCCGGGCGGTGGCGGTGGCGGTGGCGGTCTCGGGCGCGGTGGCCGGTGCCGGGGCGGTCGCGCCGGTGCGCGGGAAGAGGGCGAGGGCGCCGAGCAGGGCCGCGCCCGGCACGGCGAACATGAAGACGCGCAGCGCCATCTCACCGCCGTACGACTGCATGCCGAAGCCCAGGAACGGCACGAGGACGAGGATCGGCAGGGACCTCTCGCGGTACCGGTGCGCGCGGCGCCGCCACCAGCCCCAGCAGGCCAGTGCGAGCACCGAGCCGGCCATCAGCACCCGGGTGTACAGCACCAGCTTGTGCGTCGGACTCCCGCCCTGGATGCGGCCGGAGACGGACGTCGAGACGTTGCCGCCCACCCCGCCCACCCCGCCGAAGAGGTCGTCGAAGTGCCCGGACCAGTACGGCTCCGCCATGAAGCCGACCCAGACCGCGACCAGCACCGCGAACAGCAGGGGCAGGCCCCGCAGTTCGCACCGCCCGGCCGCCACCAGGGCGGCCAGCACGCCGAGCATCACGAACGGGGTGAGCTGGTGCGCCGGGACGCTCGCCGCGTACAGGCCGACCAGCACGAGCAGCAGCACGGCACGTTGACGCCGGTCGGTGGGCTCCACCTCGGCCTCGCCGGGCCGCAGCCCGCTCCACAGCACGCGCGGCGGACGGAACCAGACCAGCAGGATCGCCGCGAAGGTCAGGTACAGCAGGTAGGTGAAGCCCTGAGGGGAGAAGTAGTCCTGGCCGACCCAGCCGCTCAGCACGAAGATCCAGACCCCGGTCCACCTGGCCCGCCAGCTCGCCCGCAGCGACCGGGTGAGCAGGAACATCGGTGCCAGGTAGACCAGTTGGACGGCGGTCGGCCACCAGCGGATGATCTCGGTGAAGTCGGTGACACCGCAGGCCCGGCCCGCGAAGGCGGCCACGGCGAAGAAGCCGGGCCAGCTCCAGCGGGCGTCCAGGTCCGGCACGGCGGAGCCGGTGCGGTCGATGTAGTCGATGAAGCCGAGGTGCTGCCAGGCCGTGGGGAACCGCGGCGCGGTCTCGATCACCGCGGGCAGAGCGTGCAGGGACACCACGGTGGCCACCAGCGTGACCAGCAGCAGCGCCCGGTGCTCGCCGCGCAGCCGGAGCAGCGCGGCGAAGACCGTGATCAGCAGCGCCGCCCCCACCAGGGTGGCCGGCGGCAGCACGGAGATCAGCCCGAGACCGCCCATCCGGTCCAGGTCGGCCTCGCCGAGCCGGAGCGCGGGCACCCAGTACAGCAGCAGCGCGGCGGTCAGCAGACACCCCAGGGCGGTGCCCGAACGGGTGGGCAGCAGCCGTTCCCGGAGCGACGCACGGACGGCCCGCTCCCCGGGCACCGCATCCTGCACCGCGGCTCCGTCCGCCCCGGCGGCTTCGCGCCCGTTCCCGGTGAGGCGAGCGGACACTCCCGAGAGGCGCAGGCCCGTTCTCGCGGAGAACACGCCGGCCCTCGCGGGGGACACGCCGGCCGTCGCGGAGGGAGTGGCGGTCTTCGTCGGGAACGCGTCGGCCGTCGTGGAGTGAGTGCCGGTCCTGGCGGGGGACCCGTCGGCCGTCGTGGAGGGGGCGCCGGTCTTCGAGCGGGACCCGTCGGCCGGTGCGGAGAGGGTGCCGGGCGGCGGTACCGGTGTGCCCGTGGGCGGTGTGCCGGGGCCCGGCCGGACGTCCGGCCGGCGCTCGGCGTGGTCGAAGTCGAGATGGATGCCGAGGCCCAGCGTGTCGGCGTCCAGCGCCCACGCCGGGCTGCGCCTGCGTGCCGGGGAGCCGGCCGGGGCGGTGGGGTCCCCCTTGCGCGGGCGGAGGCGGGCGCGCGGGAGCATCCCCAGGTCGGCGAGGTCGCCGTCCGGTGCCGCCGTGTCGGGTGGGGCGGCGGGCGCCGACCGTACCGTCCGCCACAGCCTCGGCGCGGTGATCGCCACGATCACCGCGATGCTGCCGGCCTCGGCGACGCCCGCGCCGGTCAGCCCCGTCCGGGGCAGGAGCAGCAGGGTCAGGCCCAGCACCAGCACGCACAACAGGCCCTGGAGCCAGGCGAGTCCGGCGGTGCGGCTCTGCGCGCGCAGCACCGCGAAGTACGTCTCGATCACGACCCGCAGGACCGAGCCGACGGCGAGCCAGCGCAGCAGCGGGGTCGCCGCCTGCGCGTAGCCCTCGCCGAACACACCGAGGATCCAGGGCGCGCCGAGGAACAGCAGGCCCGCGATCGGCAGCATGATCCGGGCCATCCGCTTCAGCGCGGCGCGGGTGTGGGCCGCCAGCCGTGCCGGATCGTGCGAGCCCTCGACCGTGAGGGACGCGCCCATGTTGATCGCGAGCAGGTCGGTCGTGCCGCCGATGGTGGTGGCGATGTAGAAGTAGGCGTTGTCCGCGGAGCTGACCTGCGACGCGATGATCACCGGAACGAGGTAGATCACGGCGAGCGAGAACAGCGAGCCGGTGTAGTCCCCGGCCAGGAACCTCCCGACCTCCCTGAGCGTGGGCGGCTCGGCGCGGCCCGCGGTCCGCCCGACGTGCCGGGGCACCAGCCGCCGGAACACCAGCCAGCCCAGCGGCACCACCGAGAAGGCGATCGCGGCCACCCAGGACACGAAGACACCGGTGGTCGGCACGGCGGCGGCGAACGCGGCGAGCAGGGCCAGCTTCACCGCGGAGAACACGGTGTTGCCGACCGGTACCCAGGGCGCGCTGCGCAGCCCGGTCAGCACACCGTCCTGAAGGGTGAGCAGGTTCCAGGCGACGACGGCCGCGACGAAGCCGAGTCCGTTGACCGGGCCGTGCAGGAACCGGTACGACGGCCCCCACCTGTCCAGCGTCACCAGGAAGACACCGGCGGCCAGCGCCACGATCAGCGAACTGCCCGCATAGGTACGGAAAACGAGCCGGCCGGTGCGGGACCCGGACACCGGGATGAAGCGGGCCAGGGCGCCGGTCAGGGTCACCGCGGTGAGCCCGGCCAGGAACTTCATCGCGGCGATCGCCGCCGAGCCCTGGCCGACCGCGGACTCGGAGTAGTAGCGTGCCGCGGCCAGCCAGAAGCCGAGTCCGAGGACGGCGGAGATGCCGGTGTTGAGCATCAGCGCGTAGGCGTTGCGGAACAACGGGCTGCCGCCGGGGGAGCGCCCCGTGCCGGGCAGCCGCAGACGGCGCCGGTTCGTCGCGGGCGCCTGGGCGCCGGGCGCTTCCTTCTCGGTCGTGGTGGTCGTGTCAGACACGGGAACGAATGGCCTTCCGGCGGACCTGGCGGGCTCTGCGGACGAGGGCGTACCCCCTGGTGAGGGCACGGTCCCGGGCGAAGGCGCGGGTGAGGGCGCGGCCTTCGAGCAGTCGCTCGAACTCCTCGGCGCCGGTGCCGCGGCGGACCGTGACGCGGCGCAGCGCGTACGGCCCCTGGCGGCGGCGCGCGAGGGCGTTGCCGACGGCGAGCGCCTGGGCGTACCCGGCCGCCCGCACGGCCTGGCGGACCCGACGGCTGGAGTAGCCGTACGGATAGGCGAACGACACCGGCCGGGTGCCGAGTGCGTCCTCGACGATCTCCGCGCAGCGGGTCAGCTCCGTGCGCAGTTCGCCGTCGCCGAGCTGGTCGAGCTGCGGGTGGGTGTGGCTGTGCCCGCCGATCTCGACCCCGGCGGCGGCGAGTTCGCGCACCTGCGGCCAGTCGAGCATGGTGTCGAGGCCGCCTCCGGTGTCGTACGGGCCCTTGAGCCAGCCGGTGGAGACGAACAGCGTGGCCGGAAAGCCGTGTTCGGCGAGGACGGGCAGGGCGTGCCGGTGCACACCCTCGTAGCCGTCGTCGAAGGTGATGAGCACCGGCCGGGCGGGCAGGGGCCGGCCGGAGCGCCAGCGGTCGGCGAGGGCGGTGGTGGTCACCGGGGTCAGACCCAGGTCGCCGATCAGCGCCATCTGTTCCGCGAAGGCCTGCGGAGCGACCGACAGCGCGCGGGTGGCGTCGTTGGGAGCGGTCGCGACGGAGTGGTACATCAGGATGGGCACGGGCGTGTCAGTCATGTGCGCCTCCGCCGACCGGTACGACGCGGAAGGTGGTCGCCGCCCGCCGGGCCCGCGCACTGCCCACGAGGTATCCGCCCGCCGCCGTGAGCACCCCGGCGACGATCGCCCCCGCGCGCCCCGCCCCGCCCGGTCTGCCGAGCAGGGCGTCCCGCAGGCCCCGGACCACCCCGGCCGGCAACACCCGGGTGACGTAGCGGCGTTCGGACTCCAGGCCCTTGCCCGCCCCCACGCTCCGGGCGACCAGGGCCTTGGACAGGCCCTCGGCGTAGGCGCGGGTGCGGAAGTAGGCGAAGTGCTCGCGGGGGCCGGGGACCCGGTGGTGGATCACGGCCCGGTCGTCGATGAGCAGGACGGCGCCGGGGCGGGCCCGGGCGAGGCGGATGCACAGCTCCGTCTCCTCGCAGCCGAGGGGGCGGCGGTCGCCGTCGCGGCCGATGCCGGTGGCGAAGCCGCCCGCCGCCTCGAACGCCGTGCGCCGGAAGGAGGCGTTGCCGCCGAGGACGTTGCGCACCCGCACCCGGCCGGGCGGCAGCCCCTTGTAGGTGCAGCCCACCACCCAGTCGAACTCCTCCGGGAACCAGGCGGGGCGCCGGCCCGACGCCCAGACCGGCATCGTGCGGCCGCCGACCGCCATCACCCGCGGGTCGGCGTAGCCCCCGGCGAAGCGGCGCAGCCAGTCGCGTTCGGCCACGGCGTCGTCGTCCAGGAAGGCGATCACCTCGCCGTGGGAGGCGGCGATGCCGGTGTTTCGGCCCGCCGACAGGCCGCGCGGGCCCGCGTTGGGCAGGATCCGCACGCCCTCGGTGTCCTGGTACTCGCGGGCCAGCCGGTCCTTCAGGGCCGGGTTGTGGTCCACGACCAGGAGTGTCTCCAGCGCCGGATACGACTGTGCGCGCACCGAGGAGACCGCCGCGAGGATGTCCTCCCAGCGGTCCTCGGTGTACACGCAGATCACGACGGAGATGCCGGGACCGCTCAAGACACCTCTCCCCGCCCGGTGTGCGGCAGCGGCGAGCGGTTCGTGCGCCGGCGCAGGTCACGCCGGTTGGAGCGCTCCGCGAGAATCACCTTCAGCACCCGCAGCCCGTCGCGGACGGCCCGCAGATTGCTGGTGCCGTGGATGCGCAGGTACTCGTGGCTCGGGATCTCCTGCACCTTCAGCCCCGCCTTGACCACTCTGATGTTCATCAGCGTCTCGACCTCGAAACCGGTGCAGTCGAGGTCGATCTTGTCGAGGCAGTGCCGCCAGAACGCGTTGTAGCCGTAGCAGAGGTCGGTGTAGCGGGCGCCGAACTTGCGGTTGACGACCGCGCACAGCGCCCGGTTGCCGAGTTTGCGGATGAAGGTCATGTCGTCCGTGCCGCCGCCGTTGGCGAAGCGCGACCCCTTGGCGAAGTCCGCGCCGGACACCAGCGCGGAGACGTAGGAGACGATCTCGTTGCCGTCGGCGGAGCCGTCCGCGTCGACCATCACGATGATGTCGCCGCTGCAGGCCTCGAATCCGGCGATCAGGGCATCCCCCTTGCCCTTGCCGTGCTGATCGACGACCTTGACCTCCGGCCACAGGGAGCGGGCGACGTCGACCGTGCCGTCCGTGGAATTGCCGTCCACCAGGACGACTTCGTGGATCCAGCCGGGCAGTGACTTGAAGACGTAGGGCAGATTCTCCGCCTCGTTCATGGCGGGGATCACCACGCTCACCGGCGGAGTGATCGCCAGGTGGGAGGAGATGGGCCGATAGCCGGCGTGGAGTGACGGGTCGCTGCCCGAACTCGGCGGGCGCACAACGGAACTCATGAGTTTTTCCCTCTCGTCCGGTGGACCGCCCACCCCCGGGCGGCCCTGCTGTGTGTCCGGTTCGAAAGGGGGGTTCTCGTCCTAGGCACGGTGGACCGATCCGCGTGCCCGCAGACGAGCTGGCAAAGCTGGCCGGGCAGCCGCGGAAGAACGGCAGCCGGTCGCGCGGCACGGCTCGGTGACGGTTGCGCTCACCGAGCACGGCACCCCCCTACCGCGCCCCGCCCCGGAGACGCCGCGGCCCTGAGCCCTCCCCCTGGAGCCGTATGCCGACGTACCGGTGCGAGTGAGATCCATGACGGTATTGACGATGGAACCCGAAAGGCAAGACCTGCCAGGTTTCCTTGCTTCTTTCCTGGTTCGGCCGTTACACCACCTTGGTCTTCGTTGTTCGCTCTTGTGCCCGTCTTCCGGAGATCCGTTGCCGGAACAGGCCGAGGAGCAGAAGTGACAGGCTCAGCACGGTCACCGCGACCACCCCGCCGCGGATCGACCACCGGTGGAGCGCGAGCATGCACTGGGCGACCAGCATGTCGACCGCCACCGCGCCCGCGAGCGCGCACAGGACGCGGCCGAACGGATCCAGCCCGCGCAGTGCCGTGCCGATCGCCGCGGCCGGCGCCATGAGCAGGAAGAACAGCGCGCACGGGCCACGCAGTGGAGAAGCGGAGTCGATGGACGCGAGCAGTGCGCCCACCGCTGCCACGGCGGTCGCGGCTCCCGCGAGCAGCGGCGACGGATCTCTCCCCGGACCCGGCCGCCCCCCCAGGGCGTCGGGCGGGGAGCCGCCGGACGAAGGTGTCTTGCTACCCAAGGTCTGCATGGGCGAGTTTGCCCCCCGACGCGCCGGATGCCGGACTTCAATGTGGCGCAGGCGGGGGTGGGCCGTCAAGACGACGACCCCCCGCCTGGTATGCGCTCGATCCGGGGCCGTCGCCGCTCGCCTGACGGACCGTCAAGGGGCGTTACCTGCCACAGGCAATAGGTGAGTGGTGAACATTTTGCGTTGATCCTGTTGAGACGCCAAGAGTTTTGGCATGGACACTTCCCGTCAACACGCGTAGTTGCTACCACAGTTACGGCAGAGATGCTGCTAAAGGGAGGTTCCATGAGACGTTCCCGACTTACCGGATTCGTTACCTCGCTCCTCCTCGCCGCCGGCCTCGGTCTCACCGGGGTCGCTTCGGCGCAGGCGTCCCCCACGGCCGCGACCGGCGGCTATGTGGCCCTCGGTGACTCCTACTCCTCCGGAGTGGGCTCCGGCAGCTACATCAGCTCCAGCGGTGACTGCAACCGCAGCACGAAGGCGTACCCGTACCTGTGGAACGCCGCCCACGGCCCGTCCTCGTTCGCCTTCAACGCCTGCTCGGGCGCCAAGACGGACGACGTCCTCGCGAACCAGCTCGGCTCCCTGAACTCCTCCACCTCACTGGTGTCCATCACCATCGGCGGCAACGACGCGGGCTTCGCCGACGTCATGACGACCTGTGTGATCCAGTCCGACAGCGACTGCCTCGCCAAGATCAACACGGCGAGGTCGTACGTCACCAACACGCTCCCCGGCAAGCTGGACACCGTCTACAACGCGATCAGCGCCAAAGCCCCGTCCGCCCGCGTGGTGGTCATCGGCTACCCCCGCTTCTACCTGCTCGGCCAGACCTGCCTCGGCCTCTCCGAGACGAAGCGGTCCGCGATCAACGACGCGTCCGACCTCCTCGACGCCACCGTGAAGACCCGCGCCGGCGCCCACGGCTTCGTCTTCGGCGACGTCCGCACCACGTTCTCCGGCCACGAGATCTGCTCCGGCAACTCCTGGCTGCACAGCGTCAACTGGCTCAGCATCGGCGAGTCCTACCACCCCACCGCGGCAGGGCAGTCCGGCGGCTATCTGCCGGTACTCACCAACGCCGCCTGACCCGTACGAGCTCGCCCGTCAGGGTGAACTCCCGGGCGAGCCCGAGGCGGACGCGGAGGCCCCTGCCGAAGGGGTCTCCGCCGTCACGCAGGTCACCGAGAACGGCACGGACTCCGAGGTGACGCGGACCGGGCCACGCACCTCCACGGCGATCTCGTTCCGAATCGTCCCCGCGTCGGAGTACGCCGTCACCGTCACCCGCACCTGCCCGGACCTGTCGCCGCCGGCCGGGAAGGACAGCGTCCTCCACCCCGGGTCCGACACCGATCCGTGCTTCAGTACCCACCGGTACTCGACCTTCGCCGGCAGCCGCCCCACCGTGAACGTCGCCGTGAACGACGGCGCCTGGGCGGCCGGCGGCGGACAGGTCCCCGCGTACGCCGTGTGCGCCCCGGCCAGGCGCACCTTCACCGACTGGGCCGGCTCACCGCTCGCCGAAGGGGTCCCGTGCGCGGGCGGGGGAACCGCGCCGTCCGACTCGGGGGCGCCACTCGGCGCGGGGGAGTGCGCACCGCCGCCTGCGCGTCCGGTGCTCGCCGTGTCGTTCGCCCTGCCGGCCGCGCCGCCCCCACCGCCCCGGTGGAGCAGCGCGTACGTCAGCCCCGCCAGCGCCAGGACCACCGCCAGCACGCCCGCGATCAGGACGACGGCGGCGCGCCGGTCGCGCTCCGGCCGCCGGTCCGGCCGCCGGTCCGGCCACGC
>NZ_JBEOTD010000039.1:0-83844 GCF_040426375.1 Streptomyces sp. NPDC096012 | reverse complement strand
CAGCAGCAGGGTCAGGGTCAGCACGCTCGTGAACACCGCGGCCGGGTGCAGCTGGGCCAACTGGGCCGGCAGCGCCCGCAGGTTGGCGAGGACGGCGTCGGCGGTGGAGGAGACCGAAGTGGTCTTCTTCGCCGTCGACTTCGCCGCGGCCGTCTTGACGGTCTTGGCCGCCTTCTTGGCCGTCGTCTTCTTGGCGGCCGTCTTCTTGGCCGCGGTCTTCTTGGCGGCCGTCTTCTTGGTGGCGGCCTTCTTCGCCGTCGCCTTCTTGGCCGCCTTGCGGACGGTCTTCTTGGCCGCGGCGACCGCCTCGGCCAGCTCCTCGGCGGGCTCGCCGGACGCCGGGGCATCCGACACCGGGGCCTCGGCCGCCGGGGTCTCGTCCGCCGCGGACGCCGGGACGACCACGACGGCCGTCTCCTCGGACGCGGTCGGCGCGGTGGCCCTGCGCACGGCACGGCGGCGCGGACGGGCCGGGGCGGCACTCTCCGCGGGCGCCTCCTCGACCGCGGCCGGAGCCTCCGGCCGCTCCACCGGGGCCTCCGCCGGGGCCGCGTCCGCGGACGCGGTCTCCGGGACCGTCACCACGGCCGTCTCGGCGCCCGCCGGGGAACCGGCCGGGGCCGACACCTTCCGGGTCGCCCGGCGGCGCGTACGGCCCTTGGGCGCGGCCTCCTCGGCGTGCTCGGCCTGCGGCGCCGGGACCACCTGGTCCTCGGCGGCCGTGGGCTCGGCCAGCGCCTCGGCGGCCGGCTCCGGTCGCACCGGACGCGCGGCGGCCTCCTCGGCCGTGACGTCCTGCGCGGTCGGCGCCGCGGCGGCCACAGCGGTCTCGGGCAGTGCCGGCTCCTCCCGCGGAGCCTCGGCCTTCGCCCGGCCCGCCTTCGCCCGCTCGGCCCTTTCGGCCCGCTCGGCCGCCTTCTCGGCCCTGTCCGCCTTCGGCGCGCCGGCCGGAGCCGACGCCCGGCGGCTCGCCCGGCGCCGCGTACGGCCACGGCCTGCCGCCGCCTCCGCCTCGGCGACGCTGCTGAACAGCTCCTCGTCCAGCGCGAAGTCGGGCGCGGGCAGGGCCACCGGCTCGGCCAGCTCGGCGGCCACCTCCACGGCGGTCTCCACCTCCGGCTCGACGGCCTCGCCGCTCTCGACGGCGACCGCGGCGGTCTCGTGCACGTGCACGTGCTCGTGCTCGTGCGCGTCGCCGCCGCGCCCGCGCTTCTTGCGCTTGCCGCCACCGCCTCCGCCGCCGGAGGCCGGCTGCTCCATGTGCACGATGACGCCACGGCCGTTGCAGTGGACGCAGGTCTCGGAGAAGGACTCCAGCAGGCCCTGGCCGACCCGCTTCCGGGTCATCTGCACCAGGCCCAGCGAGGTCACCTCCGCCACCTGGTGCTTCGTGCGGTCGCGGCCCAGGCACTCCAGCAGACGGCGCAGCACCAGGTCGCGGTTGGACTCCAGGACCATGTCGATGAAGTCGATCACGATGATGCCGCCGAGGTCGCGCAGCCGCAGCTGGCGCACGATCTCCTCGGCCGCCTCCAGGTTGTTCCTGGTGACCGTCTCCTCCAGGTTGCCGCCCTGGCCGGTGAACTTGCCGGTGTTGACGTCGACGACGATCATCGCCTCGGTCCGGTCGATCACGAGCGAACCGCCGCTGGGCAGCCAGACCTTGCGGTCCAGGGCCTTGGCGAGCTGCTCGTCGATCCGGTAGGTGGCGAAGACGTCCACCTCGCTGGTCCACCTCGACAGCCGGTCGGCCAGGTCCGGGGCGACGTGCGAGACGTACCCGTGGATGGTCGACCAGGCCTCGTCACCGCTGACGACGACCTTGGAGAAGTCCTCGTTGAAGATGTCGCGCACGACCCGGACGGTCATGTCCGGCTCGCCGTAGAGCAGCGTCGGGGCGTTGCCGGTCCTGGCCTTCTTCTTGATGTCCTCCCACTGCCCCTGCAGCCGCTCGACGTCCCGGCGCAGCTCGTCCTCGCTCGCGCCCTCGGCGGCGGTGCGCACGATGACGCCCGCGTCCTCGGGGACGATCTTCTTGAGGATGGTCTTCAGCCGGGCCCGCTCGGTGTCGGGCAGCTTGCGGCTGATGCCCGTCATCGAGCCCTCGGGGACGTACACGAGGTAGCGGCCCGGCAGGGAGACCTGGCTGGTCAGACGCGCGCCCTTGTGCCCGATGGGGTCCTTCGTGACCTGCACGAGGACGGACTGGCCGGACTTCAGGGCGGACTCGATGCGGCGCGGCCCGTTGGCCATGCCGAGCGCCTCGAAGTTGACCTCACCGGCGTAGAGCACGGCGTTGCGGCCCTTGCCGATGTCGATGAAGGCGGCCTCCATCGACGGCAGCACGTTCTGGACCTTGCCCAGGTAGACGTTGCCGACGTACGAGGTCGACTCCTCCTTGTTGACGTAGTGCTCGACGAGCACGCCGTCCTCCAGGACGCCGATCTGCGTACGGTCGCCGTGCTGACGGACGACCATCACGCGCTCGACGGCCTCACGGCGGGCCAGGAACTCGGCCTCCGTGATGATCGGGACGCGGCGGCGGCCCTGCTCGCGGCCTTCCCGGCGGCGCTGCTTCTTGGCCTCCAGACGGGTCGAGCCCTTGATGGACTGCACCTCGTCGGACGGCTCGGCGGCCTTGCGGGGCTCACGGACCTTGACGATCGTGCGCTCCGGGTCGCCCTCGGACGGCTCGGCCTCCGGACCGGCGTCACCCGCGCGGCGACGACGGCGGCGACGGCGCCGGCTGCTGGAGCTGGAACCGCCGGACTCGTCGCCGCGAGCCTCCTCGGCGTCCTCGTCCTCCTGCTCGGCGGTGTCCTCGGCGTCCTGCGCGGCCTGCTCGTCGGCCAGTTCGTCGGCGTCCGCGTCCAGGCCCTCGCCCTCGGCGGTCTCACCACGGCGACGGCGACGGCCGCCACGGCGGCGGCGACGGCGCGAACCGGACTCCTCGAAGCCGTCGGCGCCCTCGGCCTCGTCGGCGTCCTCGCCCTCGGCGAGGTCGTCGGCCTCGTCGGCCTCGTCGGTCTCGTCCGGCTTCCGGTCCTGGACGGCGGTCCGGGCGGCCGGCGCCTCCTCGGCCTGGGGCGCACCCCGGCGGCGACGGCGGCGGCGCGAGCCGGCGTCGGCGCGCTCCTCCGCGTACTCCTCGGCCTGCACCGGCTCCACGGACTCCGCGGGCTCCTCGGCGGCCTCGGCGGCCGCTTCGGCGGCGGCACGCTCCGGCGTCTGGAACCTGGGCTCCGTGAACACCGGCGCCTGGAACACGGCGACGGCGGGACGCCTGGGCCGGCGCGTGGCCTTGGCCGCGGGGACCTCGGCCGCGGGGGCCGCGGGCTGGGCCTCGGCGGGCTCGGGCTCGGCGGGCTGGGCCTTGGCGGACCGCGACGCGGCGGACTGCGCCGGCTCGGAGAAGCCCGAGGCGGCCCTCACGGCCCGGCGCCGGGTCCGGCGCGGAGCACCGGCCTCGGCGGCGGCCTGCGTCTCCTGGGCGCCGGACGCGGACCGGTCGGACACCTCGGCGGTCTCGGCGGCCGGAGCCTCCTCGCCCTGCGCGACGGCACCCTCGGTGGCCTTGGCACCCCTGGCGGCCCTGGTTCCCCTGGCCGGCCTGGCGCTCTTGGTGGTCTCAGTGGCCTCGCCGGCCTGGGGCTCGGTGGCGGACTCGTCGGCCTGGGACACGGTGGCCTCCTCCTGTGCGGGGGCACCGGCGGGCGTGGACACGCGGCGCGTGGCACGGCGGCGGGCAGGGCGCGGAGCGGCTTCCTCGGCGGCCGGAGCGGCCTCCTCGGCGCCTTCGGTGGTCTCGGCGGCGGCTGCCGCGACGGAAACGGCTTCGGTGGCCGGCGTCTCGGCGGCGGGCGCGGTGGCCGGCGTCCCGGCGGCTGGAGTCGCCTCGGCCGGCGTGGTCCCGGCGGCCTTCGGCGCGCCGGAGGGTGCGGACGCACGGCGGGTCGCGCGGCGGCGCGGACGCGCGGCCGGCGCGCTCTCCTCGACGGCCGCGCTCTCCTCGACGGCCGCGGGCGTCTCGACGACAGGCGTCTCGTCCCCGGCCTTCCCGGTCAGGGCGGTGGCGGGGAACACGGTCTCGGTGGTGGCGGGGACCACCGTCTCGGCCGACTCGGCGGGCCCGGCGGGCGCCGACGTACGGCGCGCGGCACGCCGGCGCGGACGCGCGGCGGGCGCGGTCTCGGCGGGGCCGGCGGACGCGGCGCCCTCGGCGCTCGCGTCGGAGGCGGTGGCGGCCTGCTCGGCACCCGATGCGTCGGTGGCCGATGCCTCGGCGGCGGTCGTCTCGGTGGCCGTCGTCTCGGTGGCCGTCGTCTCGGCGGCGGCGCCGGTCGGTGCGGTGACGCTGCGGGTGGCGCGGCGCCGGGTGCGACGCGGCGCGGCCTCCTCGCCGACGACGACCGCGCCGCCCTCGGCGACGGCGGCCTGCTCCGGCTCGCTCACCGCGGAAGCCGCGGGTACGACGGTCTCGGCGGGCACGGGGGCCTCGGCGGCCGGCGAACCCGTGGGCGCGGACGCCCGGCGGGCGCGACGGCGCGGCCGGGTGGCGGTGGCCTCCTCGGCGGCGGCCGCCGGGGGACCGGCCTGCGCGGCTACCTCGGTGGCCGCGGTCGCGGCGGCCTCTTCCTGCCCTTCGGGCTGTGCCGCCGCTTCGGGGTCGTCGGCCCCGAGGACCTCGATGACCTCGTCGGCGTCCGCGGCCGGTATGGCCGGCACGGTGACCTCGGTGGGCACCTCGGCCGCGACGGGCGGACCCGCGGGGCGAGAGGCGGCACGGCGACGCCTGCGCGAAGGCAGGGTGTCGCTGGGCGTATTCGGTTCGGAACCCTCGATGGGTTCGGTCGGCTCGAGCATGCGGGCGTTTCTCCCGTCAGGCTCCCGGGCGCCGTGCCTGGTCCGGCGTCGGTCCGAAAAGACCGTCCGCCGTTGACGTCCGCGGTACGCGCGATGCGCGATGGCCGCCGTCCGGGGCGCGGGCGCCACACGGGAGCACTCTGTGTCCTGTCTCGCCGGTTCCGTACGCCTTGTCGGTACGGCCTGGCGAAAGTCTTCTGGTCGGTGCGCCGCCCGACCCAGGTGGCTCCCGAGTACGAGGGCTGCGCTACGACGTCCGTCCCTACGCGGGACCTTCCGGCGTCGGCGCCGTCGCGGCGGCAACCGGTTGGGCCGTCAGGGCCTCGGCTGCCTCGCGGTCGGGCGCGAGCGGGTCGGTCACCGTGCCGGTCTCTTCATCGAAAAGCCCCTGCGCCAGCCTGGTCACCGCTGCGGGGACCGGCGGCGCCAGGTCGGCCACGGCGCGGAGACCGGACAGGACGTCGTCGGGTCGTACGGCAGGCGTCACGTGCCGAACAACCAGCCGCAGTATCGCACAGGGCCGGTCGCTCGGCCTATCAGCCGGCGAACCATGCGTTTCCAGGCTCACCACGGCCGGGCGGGCGTCGAAGGTGCGGACGCCGTTCTTGGTCGTCCGCTGCACCTCGACCGCGTCGGCCCCGGTGAAGGCCTCGACCGCGCGCTCGGCGTCGACCGGGTCGACACCGTCCAGCCGCAGCTCCCAGACGGAGGCCGTCAGCCGGTCGGCGAGGCCGGAGGTCCGTGCCTCGACCGCCTCGATGACGTCGAGCCCGGTGGGCATCGACTCGTCGAGGAGGACGCGCAGGGTCTCCGGGTCACGCGGCGCGGTCAACGCGATCTCCAGATATTCCGCCTCACTGCCCGTGCCGGTGGGTGCGGCATTGGCGTACGACACCTTCGGGTGTGGCGTGAACCCCGCCGAGTACGCCATGGGCACCTCGGCGCGGCGCAGCGCACGCTCGAAGGCGCGCTGGAAGTCTCGGTGGCTGGTGAACCTCAGGCGGCCGCGCTTGGTGTAGCGCAGTCGGATGCGCTGCACCGCGGGTGCGGGCGGCGGGCCTTCGGGCTGTCGCTTGCCCAGTGTCCTAGTCCTTCGTGAGAGCGGTCGTACTCCTACCAAGAGTACGTGTGTCACGGGCCACGGGTTCCCGCCGGTCCACGGCGGGAACCTGGACCGGCTGCCCGAACAGCGTCCGGCGGAACTCGGCACGGGCCTGCGTACGGTCTCGCGGGCCGCGGCCGGCGCCTCGCGGGCGGCCCGGCCCACCGCTCGCGCGCCCGCGGCGGCGGGCCGCGGCACCGCGTCGGCCCCGGACCGTTCCCGCCCCGCCGCCCTCCCGCCGTACGGCTCCGGACCGTCCACGCGCGGGGCCGCCCAGCCGGTACGGGGCCGGGGGGCTATCGGACGTCGTCTGTGGCCGGCAGGTCCTGCTCGGTCCAGATCGTCTTGCCGGTGGAGGTGTAGCGCGTGCCCCAGTGGTGGGTCATCTGGGCGATGATGAACAGGCCACGGCCACCCTCGTCGTCGTTGGCCGCGTGCCGCAGATTGGGCGTGGTGTGACCGGTGTCGGAGACTTCGCAGATCAGGGTCCGGTCCCGGATGAGGCGCACCTGGATCGGGCCGCCGACATAGCGGATGGCGTTGGTGACCAGTTCGCTGGCGATGAGTTCGGTGGTGAACGCCAGGTCGTCCAGCCCCCAGTCGCGCAGCTGTTTGCCGACGGCGCTGCGGACCGTGGCAACCTGCGCGGGGTCCGGGGGCAGTTCCCACTGGTTGAACCGGTTCGGGTCGAGCGAGCGGGTGCGCACCACGAGCAGCGTCGCGTCCTCGTCCACCGCCCCGGGCAGCAGGCTGTACACCGCGCGGTCGCACACGTCCTTCAGCGGGGCCCGCTCGGCCAGGATGCGGGACAGCTGCGCGAGCCCGGCGTGCCGGTCCTCGGCCGCCTGCAGGAGGCCGTCCGTGCACAGGGCGACGAGACTGCCCGGGGAAAGCTGGAACTCCGCGCTCCGGTAGGGCGGGCCCCCCATGCCGAGCGGCGGCCCCGGGGGCAGCTCGGGCGGGTGGACGAGGCCCTCGCGCGGTCCGACGACCGCCAGCACCGACTCCCCGGCCCGCGCCATGCTGCAGCTCCCCGAGACGGGGTCGTACACCGCGTACAGGCAGGACACGCCCAGGGCCTCGTCGGCGTGCTGCCTGTGGTGGCCCGGGCCGTGGCCGGCTCCGCGCTCGTACGCGGTCTGCTCGACCAGGTCGTCCAGGCGGGACAGCAGCTCGTCCGGGCTCAGGTCCAGCCGGGCCAGCACGCGCACCCCCGTGCGCAGGCGGCCCATGGTGACCGCGGCACGCAGGCCGTGCCCGAGCACGTCCCCGACGACCAGGCCGACCCGGGTGCCCGACAGCGGAATGACGTCGTACCAGTCGCCGCCCACCCCCGAGCCGTTGTCGGCGGGCTGGTAGCAGCTCGCCGAGTCCAGGGCGGTGTGCGCCGGCAGGCGGCGCGGAAGCAGGCTCCGCTGGAGTTTCAGGGCCACCGTGTGGCCCCGCGTGACCAGCGGCATCAGCACGACACCGAGCAGCAGGGCGCCCACGCCGACGACGGTGACGCCGCCGGTCGGTCCGATCAGCGGCAGGTCGACGGTGCTGGCGCCGTAGCCGGGGTTCGCGTAGACGACGAAGGTGGCGTAGAGGAAGAGCACCAGCATCATCAGTCCGCCCAGCCCCGGCAGCACCCCCTTGAAGAGGAGGTCCCTGCCGCTGCGGGTGAGGACCTTGCGGTGGTACCAGACGCAGGCGAAGCCGGTCAGCCCGTAGTGGAACGCGATGGCGAGGCCGACGGAACCGACGGAGTCGGCCAGCACGTTCCGGCTGAACGAGGTCAGCAGCACCAGCAGGGCGATCGAGGCCACCCCCATACCGACGGTCCCCCAGGTCGGGGTGAGGAACCTGCGATGGACCCGGGCGAACCGGGCCGGTACGGCCTTGTGGACCGCCATGGAGAAGACGGTCCTGGCCAGGGGCAGGATGGTGGTCTGGGCGGAGGCCAGCGCCGAGGTCAGCACCATCAGGATGAGCAGTCTCGACAGGGCCAGCCCCACGTCCCGGCTCCCGAACACGGCCTCGCCCAGTCCCGAGAACACGTCGCCGGAGTTCCTGGGATTGCCCAGCCCGATGCCCGAGGTGCCGACCCCCGCGAAGGCCTGTGCCGACGTGGACACCAGCCCGTACAGGACCAGCATCAGCACGGTGGACATGACCGCGGCGCGCCCGGGGACGTGCGCGCTGTCGACCGTCTCCTCGTTGACCGAGAAGGCGGTGTCCCAGCCCCAGTAGATGAAGACCGCCGCGAGGAGCCCCGCCGTCAGGGCCTTGGGCGAGGGCACCTCGAAGGGGTTGAACCAGGAGGCGGAGACGTGGATCGCCGTCGGCGGGGGATCGGTGTAGACCCGGACGAGGGCGGCGACGGCGAACAGGATCAGCGTCAGCAGCTCCAGGCACAGCAGCCAGCGCTGCACGGCCGCCGAGACCTCGATGCCGACGTAACAGACCACGGTCAGCAGGGCGATCCAGACGATGCCCGCAAGGGTGACCCACAGCCGGCTCTCCTCCAGGCTGTTCAGGCCCACCAGGCGGAAGCCGTAGATCGCGGCGATCTCGGCGAGGTTCACCATGACGATGATGTTGGCGACGATCACGGCCCAGCCGCCCATCCAGCCCGTGCGCGGCCCGAAGGCGCGGGTGGCCCAGGCGAACGTCGTCCCGCAGTCGGCGTTGCTCGCGTTGAGTTCCCGGTAGGCGTACGCGACCAGCAGCATCGGGATGAAGGCCAGCATGGTGACGATCGGGGCCTGCAGTCCGACCCCCGCCACGATGAGGCCCAACGTGGCGGCGAGGCTGTACGCCGGGCCGGCGGAGGCCAGGCCCATGGCGACCGAGGAGAGCATGCCCAGGGCGTCGCTCCTGAGCCCCTTCCGGCCGGCCCCTGTCCCCGGAGCGGGGCGGCCGGCGGGGACGGCCCCACCAAAGTGCCTCACACTTGATTGCAACGCGGGGCCGCTCCCCTCCGCAACAGCGGGGCGGGCAACGGGGCCGCTCGGCAGCGGCCGTTCGTGTGACGCGCGCACCGACCGGCCGGGCGAGCCGCATGGGCTGGCAGGAGCGTGGCAGGGGCGTGCCCGCGTGCGGGACGGCGAGCACGGCCATGCCGGCGGCGGCCGCCGAGCAACGCCGCTCGGGAGTCCGCACGGCCACGCGGTCCGCGGGCGGACGCCGGCCCCCGCGGCAGTGCGCGGGCAGGCGTCGGGAGCGGGTCTGCCGCAGGTCACGTCACCGCCCGCGGCAAGCACACCCAGGGCGTGTGACCAGCCGCCCGGGCCGTCCGGACACAGGCCGAGGGCCGGCCGTCCAGGTCGTCCGGAACAAGCCGAGGTCCAACCGTCCAGGTCGTCCGGAACAAGCCGAGGTCCAACCGTCCAGGTCGTCCCGACACAAGCCGAGGGCGGGCCGTCCAGGTCGTCCGGAACAAGCCGAGGTCCAACCATCCAGGCCGTCCGGAACAAGCCGAGGTCCAACCATCCAGGTCGTCCCGACACAAGCCGAGGGCCTGCCGTCCAGGCCGTCCGGACACAAACCGAGGTCTAACCGTCCAGGCCGCCCGGACACAAACCGAGGCCCAACCCCCAGGCCGCCCAGACACAAACCGAGCTCTAACCGTCCAGGCCGTCCGGACACAAACCGAGGTCCAGCCGTCCGGTCACGGAACCACTCTCCCGGTCACGGAACCACTCTCGACGAGCACCTCGGCGTCGAGCAGGTCGTGCAGTGGCCGCACTCCCGGCTTCCGGCGGCCCGGCACACGTACTCGGAAGCCGTTGTCGCCGTCCGAGAGACGGATCGGATCCACTACGCCCCCATGCCCCTCCCCCGGCAACGCCCACGGCCCTCCTGTCGGCTGATCCCGGTCACTGCCACCGAGTCGTCCGCGAGTCGTTCCGCCAGGAGTTCCCGGTGCGTCCGGGTCTGCGGCCGGCGACTCGACGTGCCGGCCGCGACGGTTCCGCAGTGGAAGCCCAAGGATTCCGCTCCAGACGCCCGCAGCACCCGCACTCTCGCGTCCGCACCTACCGGCAACACGGTGCCGGGGACGCCCGCCGGCGGAAACGACTTCCCACTCCGGGCCGTCACTCGAATGACCGGCGAATTCCACGCGCGGTTTCGCCATTACCCCAGGTGAGGGCCCTTTCGAACGCATGGGCGCGGCTGATGCGGCGTCAGGCGGGTAAGCGCCTTTCCACGACGGCCGCGAGGAAGGGGTAAGCCATGTCAGTGGAACCCGTACCTGCTGAAGCCATTTCGGCGGCGGAATGTGTCGCCGAATCGATGATCCGGTTGTGGCAGCGGGCCCATGAAGACGTAGCGCCGACCGTTTCGGAGGAGCAGATGCGCGGTCTGCTCGCCCTGGAGAGGGAGCAGTCCGACCCGGAGGGAGTCGCGAGGCGCCTTTGCGTCAGTGCCTTGTCGGTGATGCGGCTGTTCGACCGATTGGAGGAGCGCACGCTGGTGCGCCGTCTGCCGTCCGGGGAGTTCTGCCTCACCGGTGCCGGAAAGTGTGTGCTCGAAGCGACGCGTCAGCGTCGCCGTCAGCTCTTGGAACAGGTTGCGATGACGGCCGCGCCGGTTGACCGCCCAGTGCTGCACGATGCGTTCGAGCAACTGTACGGACTGGTGAGCCCGTTGGCCCGGGTCCCGCACAGTCGCTCACCCCGCTGACCCGCGGCCGGCCGCTGAGGCCACGGCCGGCGTGGCGGGAGTGGGCCGTCGCCCCGGCCGGCATCAGGAAACGGACCCTGACGAGCCGCTCAGTCACGTATGTGGGTCCGGAGTTCGACTGAAAGGAAGTGGTGGACGTGGACGAGAGGATCCGCAGGTCCTTCATCCTTGCCGTGTTGGCGGGACTGCCGACCGGTGCCGGTTTGGGCGCCACCTCGGGGGGCGGGTTCGGCGCGCTGGTGGGCGCGGGACTCGGGTCTGCCGTGGCAGCCGGCAGCATCCTGTACTGGGCGGAGCATGGCGGTGTGCGCCGTCGCCGGTGGACGGGTGAAGGGCGATCAGGTCGTTGGGCCGACCGGCACCGCACCGCGCTCCCTCAAGCACCAGGCCACAGCGGGCACACCTCGACCGGCAGGCCGCACCCTCGCCCGCGAGTGCCGAGCACGGGGCACAGGTGACGTGAGCAGCACGTGCGACACCGCCGCCCCTACGCGGACCGGTGCGCGCCGCATGTTCACCACCAGTGCGCCTGTGCGCCCCCACCTGATGCCGTGAAACAACGAACGACGCCTCCACTTCTCCGCCACAAGTGATTAGGTGTTCAGCGTGTTTCTCCGGGGGAAGAGACCTGTGGCTGCTCCGGATAGGGGCGGAGCGCCACCCGTGACTCACGCGCGTCCACCGGCAGGAGGGGGCCGGTGACACTGCCGCGTGCCGGCAAGTGGCCGAGTCACGAAGCCACTTCATCACCAGCTGCGATTCAGGCGCAGTTGTGTCTTCGGCCCGGCGGCACCGTCGTACGCCGCCGTGCCCATCTTCATCGGGGGTGACCCATCCATGCATGGATACGGACAGCTCGCTGCCACGGGCACGAGCCTGACCATCGGCAGCATCGTGCTCGACCAGACGTGGCTCATCGCCGCCGCACTGGGACTGGTAGTGCTGGGAGCACTGTTCATTCGGCTGGGGTTCCGCCGCGGAAAGGGACCGGAGGTGATCTGACGATGCAGCAGATACCTTCGGCCGTCTACGCGTCCCGGAAGCGCCTCGTAGTCGTGGCCACCCTGCCCCTGCTGGGGTTCGTGGGCTGGGGCATCTACCACACCTTCGCGGTGCTGGCCGCATTCCACGGCCACGGCAACCACCTCGCCCTGGCCTGGGCCGTCAGCTTCCTGCTTCTCTGGTGGGTTCCGCTGGCCTGGAAGGAGAAGCCCTTCACCGCGACTCCGCGTCAGCAGAAGCAGCTCGAAAGCCTCACCGTGACCGTCCAGGTACCGGTCTACAACGAGGACGAGGCCGCCCTGAGGCTCTGCCTGCAGAGCGTCTTCGACCAGTCCCGTCGTCCCGACCGGATCCATGTGGTGGACGACGGCTCGATCGACAGGAGAACCGGGCGACCCATCACCTACGACTCAGTCCGCGACTGGTTCACTGACCGTGCCCAGGCGCATGGCATCGAATCCACGTGGACCCGCACTGTGAACCGAGGCAAGCGCCACGCGCAGATGGAAGTCCTCGCCACTGATCCGGCCGACGTCTTCATCACTCTCGACAGCGACTCGGTCCTCGACCGTCAGGCCATTCATGAGGGACTCAAGCCTTTCGCCGACCCGAAGGTGAAGTCCGTGGCCGGCATGGTCGTCGTGCTCAACAGCAGGGACAACCTGCTCACCTTCATGACGAGCATGCTGTACCTGCCCTTCACCCGTGGGTTCCGCTCAGCGCAGTCGGTTCTCAAGCGCGTCATGGTCAACTCCGGCACGCTCGCGTTCTACCGCGGCGAGGTCATCCGCAAATACGCCGACGCCTACCCGAACGAGACGTTCCGGGGCCGGCCGATGCAGATGAACGACGACTCACTGATGACGCTGTACGGCCTCCTCGACGGAGACACCGTCCACCAGCCCAGCTCCATCTGCTTCACCCTCGTACCCGTCACCGTGCGCCACTACCTCAACCAGCAGTTCCGCTGGATGCGCGGCACCTTCGTCCGCACCTTCTGGTGGTTCCGCTACCTGCCCCACCAGCGTCGCCTGGTGGATGCCCGTCATGGAGGTCGCGCAGCTCATCCTCTCCGTCGCCATCCCCGTGGCTCTGCTGACCGACCCGGCACAACGCCACAACCTGACGGCGCTCCTGATCTCGACCGCCGTCGTCGGGCTCGGCGTGAACTGGATCATCGCCCTCAGGTTCTTCTGCATCGACCGCTCGGACGAATCCGCCTGGTTCCGAGCCGCCCTGTTCTTCAGCGCACCCTTCACCGGCATCTGGCGGCTGCTCATCCTGCGCCCGATGTACTTCTACGCGATGTTCACCTGCTGGAAGATCGGCAAGTGGGGGACTCGCGACACCGTGGAAGTCGGCGTGGCGTAGGCCTGCGAGCAACGCCCCAGAGGCATTCGCCCACCGTTTTCCGTCAGCGCCCGACTGCAACGAGTCGCCACCCCTGCCAGTGGGTGGCGACTCGTCCGTTGCCTGATCGGGCGAAAAGACGCCGCCACGTCGACTCATTGCCCTACCCGCAGCGCTTCCCAAGAGCCGAGGCCGGCCACGGGTGTCCGCATGGGGCGTACGCGGAGGTACTCAGCCCCACTCCCCCTCCGAGTGAGCGTCCCAGGCACCTACAGGCCCCGGCAGGGGCGTTCGTGATGCCGCCTGCTTTACCCGGCCGGAAGTGCCGACAGCAGCCGCCTCTCGTCCTTGCTCGCCCCGCAGCGATCCCGACGCACACCGGATCGCGGCCATCCACCTGCGTTCATGACGTCCGGGCGCTCATCGCGAGCCGAGGGCCGGACTCGGCTGAACGGTGGTGTCCGTCGCCGAACGAGACGGACACCGAGACGGACAGTTCCTGCCTGACCAGGGTGTTCGGATCACTCGTGAGCTCGGCCGAACTTCCCGCCTCAGGCGCCTGCGGCCGTGACGATCGCGTCGGTGACGAAGCCGAGCAGGAGGCCGAGAAGGATGCACCAGGTGGTGAGGGTCTTGAGTCCGGTCCTGCGGGCGACGGCCAGCAGTTCGATGACGACGTAGAGGATGGAGCCCGCGGCCAGGCCGAGGAAGGCGATCGAGAGCGTGTCGTCGACCAGGTGCTGGCCGACGACGGTGCCCAGGAAGGTGGGACCGCCACCGATCAGGCCGAGCCGCAGCAGGCTGACCCAGGACGGTCGTTCGCTCTCAGCGGCCAGCGGGGCGACGATGCCGAAGCCCTCGGTGGCGTTGTGCAGGCCGAAGCCGATGATCAGCAGCAGGGCGAGGGAGAGTTCCCCCTGGGCGGCGGAGTTGCCGATGGCGAGACCCTCGGCGAAGTTGTGCAGGCCGATGCCGGTGGCGATCATCAGCGCGAGCGATGCCGCCTGGCTGCGGGTCTTCGGCGCCAGCTCGGTGGAGGCGGCGGCACCTGGACCCGCGGGCCGGGCAGCGGCCTCGCGGCGGCGGGCCATCCAGCCGTCGTAGTGGACGAGCCCGGCGAGTCCGATCGTCAGCCCCGCCACCAGCGTGAAGCCCCCCGACGCCACGGTCCCCCAGGCGTGCTTGCCCAGCGCCTCGTCGACGGGCTCCCAGGCGTGGGTCAGTACGTCCCAGACGAGGAAGATCAGGATGCCGATGGCGACGGCGTTGAGGCCGGCCTTGAGCCGGGGTGTGGGTGTGCGGAGACGCCCCAGAGGGAGACCGAGGTAGATGGTGAAGCCTGCTATGGCTCCGAGCAGGACGATGTTGCCGCTGGACATGGGGACTCCGGTATGACGCGCACAGGTGGCCTCCAGAAAGTAAAGCAGGCAAGGCTTACCTAACAAGCGACGGGTGGTGACTTCAGTGAAGCTTGGCGAAGTCATTGCGCGTTCCATTCCGTAGGAGCGCGAGCAATCCCGCCAAGCTCAGCTGGCGTATCTCTGGGCGGGAGGAGACATCTCCCGGGAAAACGGCATCTGGGGGGTGGCCCATGTGGATGGGCGATGTTCTGCCCCGGCGGGACCGGATCACGCTTCCCTGACCGGCTTGGCGGCCCTCGGCGACGCCACGCGCACCTGCGCGTTCGAGTTCTTCGACCCCGACGGGCGACCGGCGACGCGCGAGGAGACGGCTGACGATCTTTCTTCGCCGGCCGGGTGGGCCTGTGTCGCTCCACGGGGTGCGGCCCGGCCGCCGCGCGCCGGGAATGGCGGCGGCGTGCTCGTGGTGCCGCCGCCCGGGCCTCGGCGACAGCACCGGTGGAACCCGGTCAGGCGAGGAGGGGAATCAGGCCGAGGCCGAAGAGGACGTAGAAGCCGGCCGTGAGGGCCAGGCGCGCGGGCGTGAGCCGGTGGGCGCGCATGGTCAGCAGCAGGTAGACGATCGCGGCGATGGTGATCAGCCCGGACCACAGCAGGGCGGCGTCGAAGTGCCAGCCGGTGAAGAGAAGGCCCAGGCCCGAGGGGACGGTGGCCTGGATCATCATGGAGCCGGAGATGTTCGCCAGGGCCAGCTTGGTCTTGCCCTGACGGACCCAGATGACCGCGTTCATGATTTCCGGCAGCTCGGTCGCGATCGGGGAGAGCAGCAGAGCGGTGACCGACGCGGACAGGCCGATCATCGGGCCGATGGCGTCGAGCTGCTTCACGAACAGCTGCGAGGCGAAGAAGATCACCGCGAGGGTGACCAGGGTCTGGGCGACCACCGCCCAGGTGGCGGGCGAGGCGGCCCTGGGCTGGAACTTCAGTGGCTCCAGTTCCTCCTCGTCACCGTCCTCGTCCTGGCCGCCGCGGATCTCGCGCCAGAAGTAGACCGCGTACGCCGCGAAGAACAGCAGGCCGAGGACCGGCTTGAAGGCGAAGGCGAGGAGGCCGAGTGCCACCTTCACGATGAAGATCGGCAGGAACCACTTCTGGTCCTTGGCCAGCCTCCGCATGTCCTTTTCCGTGCCGACGGCGTCCTCGGCTTCCGGGTGGGTGAGCGGGTCCGAGGGAGGCAGTCCGGTGGTGGCCAGGACGGCGTTGCGCTCGCGCCGGCGCTTCAGCAGGAGCATCGTGCCCGTCACGCCGTAGGCGACGGTGGCCAAGGCGAGCGGGCCACCCATGGCCGCGCCCACGCCGATGTCCTTGGCTTCCGCCGTGGCGCCGGTGGTCACCGCGACGAGGGTGACGACGGACTCGGGCAGGGCGGTGCCGAAGGCGGCCAGGATGGTTCCGACCGCCATCTTGCCCACGTTGAGGCGCTCGCCGAGCCACTCGACGGCGTTGACGAACCACTCGCAGGAGAGGTAGATCGCCACCGCACAGACGATCAGCAACAGGAAATGGATCACGTCTCGGTCAGCCTTCCCGCGTCGGCGGGGGCTTCGAGGACAACCGCGCGAGAGGAGGACGGCGGCAGCTTCGACCCCGCCGACACGTATACGTCGTCGACAAAGGGCCGAAGGTCTCGCCCATCCGCGTCACGATGCGGGCCCGGCCACCGGGAACCCGGCACAGGGTTCCCGTATGTCGACGACCGGTATTGCGGGGCTACTCCCCTTCGCAGCCGCTCAGGTTACACATTGCTCCTCGACGTCCCCAAGGTCGTACGAGTACCCGCTCACGACGGGGACGCGGGTGGGGCCGACCGTTCAGGGACTCAGCGTGCTCGCGGCGCCGAGACCGCCCAGCCCGAGGGCGAAGGCCACCTGTGGCCGGCCGTGCCGGCTATGCGAGACGATGTTGGACGCCGAGGTTGCCGTACTTCGCTGCTGTACCCCAATCGTCTCTCGCCCGCCTCGGGCCCAACCGATGAGTTCTCATGGGCTGCCGGGTCAGTACAAGCATGACTGCTGTGAACACGCCGCCGGTCGTCTCCCGCCGGGAGTGGCTGACCGCCATCGACACCCTGCGCGCCCGGGAGAAGGCGCACACCCGGGAGGGCGACGCGATCGCCGCCGCACGGCGGCGCCTGCCCATGACCGAGGTGGATCCGTCCACCCCGCTCGTCACCGCCGCCGGGGCCGTTCCCCTGATCGACGTCTTCGAGGGCCGCACCCAGTTGTTCGTCTCGTATCACATGTGGCACGACGGCCACCGCGCCGCCGACCAGTGTGAGGGCTGCACCTTCTTCACCGGCCAGGTCCGCGAACTGTCCTATCTGCATCAGCGTGACGTCACCTTCGCGGCCTTCTGCCAGGGCCCCTTCGAGGAGTCCGACCGCTACCGCCGCTTCATGGGCTGGGACATGCCCTGGTACTCGGTGCCCGCCGAGTCGCACGAACGGCTCCTGGCCGGCCGCCATTTCGGGATGAAGGCGTGCTACCTCCGAGACGGGGACCGGGTCCACGAGACGTACTGGACCACCGGCCGCGGCGTCGAACCCATGGCCCCGGCCTACGGCATTCTCGACATGACCGTCCACGGGCGGCAGGAGACCTGGGAGGACTCCCCACCGGGCTGGCCTCAGCCGTACGGGACCCGCGGTCAGCAGTTCCGCAAGGACGGACGGCCGACCGCGCAATGGGAACGGCTCGACGCAGGCCGCGACGACGACCTCCACGGCGGACAGCGCAGCACCGACCACTCAGGCTGCTGCTCCTGAACCTCCTGAAGGGCGCCCAGACCCACCTCCGTGCGCGTGACCACTCGCAGCCGGCGTCGGACCCGCGTTCCTGACCGTCAGCGGCAGTAACTCCTTGCCCGTCGGGCCAATCTGGATCTGCGTGTCCATCGGCAGGCAAGGTCAGCACCGTGTAGAAGCCCCCGTGTCGTCACTCCACTTCGATGCCGTACTCCTGGACGAGCTGCTCCAGCCCGCCTGTGTACCCCTTCCCTCCAAGCACGAAGTCCCAGTCGCCATTGGGCCTGAGCCGGAAGGAGCCGAGCACCAGTGCGGTCTCGCCGGAACGGCCGTCGGAGACTTCGAGCCGACCGAGCTCAGTCATTGCCGGGTCCAGCAACCGAATACACGCATCGGTGAATCCGGACAGGTCGGCTTCCGGGTCCACCTCCGGATCAACGGCCGCCACGAGCACGAACCGATCAGCCGCTTCCGGCAGCGCGTCGAAGGACACACGGAGCGCTGCCTTGTCCGGTGCCGCGGCCGGCACTGTGCGTACCGAGCCGTCCGGAGTCTGCGGATTGTTGAAGAAGACGAAGTGGTCTTCGCTCAGGACTCGGTTACCACGGCAGACGAGAGCGCAGACGTCCAGTGCGACACTCCCGGACCACGTCATGCCCAACACGTTGTGGTTGTCGGGCGCTGTTGCAGGACTGGTAGGAGACGGCTGCGTTGGAGTGGCTCGCCCTCCCTCCCCCAGGCGCCCACGAAGCCCGTGCCGGTGCAGGAGGTCGACGAGTTCACCGCCCGAGATGAGCTCCAAGGGCTTGCCCCGGGCGAATGCGTGTGAGCCGGGGCCGAAGCCCGCCGTGGTCACCAGCACTCCCTTGTTGGCGCCCACGTCCTGGACCGTCCCGTAAAGGTCACGCACCGCGGTGGGCGGCACCGTGCTGCGGTAGCGCTTCACCTGTACGACGAGCTTGCCGCCTCGGATGGGCGTCGGGTCCAGCGCGTCCACATCCACGCCGCCATCGTTCGAGCGCTGGGTCGTCACAGCCTGCATGCCCATGGCGCGGAACAGGTCGGCAACGAGCGACTCGAATGCGATCGGATCCATTTCATACAGATCCGGCTCCTCGTCACCTCCGTGCGCGACGACATGGTTCCCGACGTCCTGAGGCTTTCGGCCCGGGCGCACGGAGGTGAGCTGATCAGGGCGGGACGCGAGCTGACCCCTCAACGCGTCGGTCAGACAGCTGACCGCGTCCACCAGTTCCAGGTGCAGGCCGGTGAACGCCGCCCGCTGGGCCATGACGGTTGCGAGGAAGATGTGCGTGCGTCGGCCCGTGGCCGGATCGTGAGCGTCGACGAAGCCGTTCAGGGCCACCGAGTCGAGGATGCCGTACTCGTCCGCCGCGAAGAGCTGATGCAGGACCAACAGCAGGCTCTGCGCGAGCACCTCTCGGTACAGCCCACGGCGTTGGGTGACCGGACGTGCGGTTTCCTTGTCCTCGTCCTGGGTGGGCACGTACCTCACCGATTTCGCCTCGGGGACCACGTCGTATCCGGGCAGCTCCCAGTCCAGCACCAGCTGTCGCGCCGCCGAGTCGAAGGCTGCCGCGACCTGTCGAGGAAACCCTTCCGGCCAGGCAGGCGACGAGTAGAGAGCCGCTGAGAAGTACTCGACCACGGAGTCGGGGTCTCCCCGCCTCACGCCCTCGGTCACCTTGACGATGCCGGCATTGTGCCGACGCACCCCCGCACGCTGAGCCCCAGTCCTCTGCTCGTAGTCCCGCTGGAGGGCAGCCAGCCGCTGCTGTCGCTGGGCCTCGGCAGCTTGCGCAGCGTGCCAGTCCCGTTCGAAACGAGCCTGCGCCTCCGCCTGGGCCTGTGCACGCCGGTTTGCGGTCCAACCTCCCTGTACCTGGTACTGGCCTGGATCCGGCATGCGCACGGGCCAGGCGAGCTGTCCCGGGTCGAACGGCGGGATCTCTTCCGTGCGTATCAGGGACGAGGCTCTGAAGGCCGGCGCCTGGCAGCCCGCGGTCAGCAGCCCCTGCAAGGTGGCGACCTGCGCGTCCAGTTCCTCCGTGCGTCGCCTCGCCTCTGCCTGGCGGTACTGCCGGTACTCCTGCGTGGCACGTCGTTGATAGGCCCGCGCCTGCCGTGCCTCTTCCCGGAGCCGTCTGGCTTCGGCTTCCACTTGACGCTGGTGCTGACGCTGCATTTCTGCCCAGGCACCGACAAAACCAGCAGAGCGACGACTCATGCGCTACAGGCCCTCCCCAGGATGTCGGCAGAGCCGACCAAACTCTGGTTGCCCCCACAACCAGTAGTCACCAAACGACTTTAGCCAGCAATCGCTGGTACGGACATCGACTTGCCAAAGGCAACGTGCACCGGATGTTCCGGCAGGTCATGACACGACTGGCTTGTGGCCGACTCACCGTGGTCTTCGTGTCGACACCCACAACACCACCGACGCCGTCAACGTCTCGCGCGTGTACCTCCCAAGGCCCGAGGTCATCGGCGCACCGGGGCACTCCCCTCCGATCACCCGTGTCGGACCGTGGGCTTCTTTCGGCGTGGCATCAGCAGGAAGGCCAGCACCGCCACCACGAGCGGCAGGATGCTGACGGTCAGCATGGTGAGCCGTAGACCGTCGGCGAAGTCCAGCCCGAGGTCCAGTCCTGAGGCCTGACGGAGCAGGTTGGAGTCGTACACGGTGCTGCCCGGCGTCTGCGCCAGTCCGCTGCGCACGGCATCCACGGCCCGTCCGGCCCGGGCCACCGACAGCCCGCGTGACTTCGCGTCCATCAGCCACTGCCGCCGGAAGAAGAGATTGAGCAGCAGAACGTAGACGGTGGGCCCGAAAGCGGCGCCGGTCATCGCGAGGGCCATCTGGACGGAGGCCACCGCGCCGGAGTGCCCGGGCGGCGCCTGGGAGAGGACCGTCTCGGACACCGATGCGGAAGTGACCACCGACCCCAGGTTGCACAGCCATGTGGTCGGCACGAGCAGCCACAGCGCCATCGCGGGGCCGGCTGTGGCCGCCAGCAGCAGTCCACTTGCCGCCATCACCACCAGACCGCTGATCATCACCGGGCGCGGACCGCACTTCCCGATCAGGTTTCCGGCCAGGATCACGGTACCGGCGATCAGCAGAGTACCGGGCAGGTACAGCAGACCGACGGACTCGGGCGAGAGCGATAGCACAACGCTGCCGAACTGCCCAAGGACGATGCCGAGCCCCGCGATCAGGAAATTCAGCGTGAGGGTCGCCGCCAAGGCCACCTTGAACGGTGCGCTGCGGAACAGCGCCAGGTCCACGGCGGGTTCCGGAGTGCGGCGTGCATGAAGCACGAAGATCGCGGCGAGAACCGGGCTGATCACCAGCGGTGCCCATGTCTCGGGCCGGAGAATGCCGTTCTGCGCCGCGGCGAGGCCGACGACGAGCGCCAGGAGGGTCGCCCCGATCAGGGCGACACCCACCACGTCGAGGCGACGGCCCGGCTGGACGGGTGACTCCGGGACGTACCGGGACGTCAACCACAGCGACACCAAGCACAGCAGTGGGGCGATCAGGAAGAGGAAGCGCCAGCCGACGACCGCCACCGCCCACCCCGTGAACGCGGGGATCACACCGCACAGGATCACGTCAACGGCCATCAGGCCACCGATGGCGATCGGCCGCTTCTCCGGCGTCACGGACACCTTCAGCAGGGCCAGCGGCACTGCCAGCAGTGCGGTCATCCCCAGACCGGCCAGGTCATCCCCAGACCGGCCAGAAAGCGCATCCCAAGCAGGAAGCCGTAGCCGGGCGAGAAGACGGAGAGCAGGTCGGCGATCGTGACGATGACCAGTCCCAGCATCAGCAGCCGCCTGAGACCGATGGAGTCCCCGAGCCTGCCGGCGGCGAGCACGGAGGTGGCCATCACCAGCGTCGCTGCCCCGCCGAGCAACCCCACGGCTTGCGGTGGCACGTGGAGGGCCCGGTTCACCTCCGGCAGATTCAGGTCGAGAACCAGCGGATCGACGACGGTGACCGTGAAAGCGAGAGCGAGAGCGAGGATGATCCGCAGGGGCGTCGAGTCGGTAGCCGACTCAGCGGATGACACAGCAGAGACTCCCGTGCTTCGTCGCATAGCGGGTCGACACTAACCCGGCCATGGCGCACCGTCGGGTTCCCCGGGCCGACACGCACCGAAAGACAGCAGCGAGCCCCCTCCCGATCAGGTCATCGTCAAGAGTTGTGGATCAGGTGATGCGCGATCCAGCCGGTCATCCCTCGCCCAGACACAGGCAGAAGGGGTGTCCAGCCGGCCCGAAGAGCACCCGGACGCTCCCCTTCACCCGTATCGCGGGCCCGACCAGTGCCCAAGGCGGCACCCCGGCACTTTCACAGTCGTATCCGGGGTCTGGGGCCACAGCCCGGTGGCGCCTGAGAAGGTGCTGGACGCTGGTCGTGCCGGGGATGGGGGGCATCACCGGCGAGCGGTGCGGTTGACGACGAAACGATCCCGCTCCCCGCCGCCCTCGAACGGGGACCAGGGGTCGTGCGCCATGACCTGCCGGACCCGGTTGCCGGGGTGAGGACGCGGTGATCTACTCGAGGTAGTAGGTGCGCTGGAGCACTCGACCCGGTACCACATAGAGCATGGCGCAGAACGCCGCCTTTGGCCTGCACCGGGAGAGCCGGACCACGTCGTCGAAGGTCCTTCCTCAGTTCGCGTGGTGGCCACAAGCCGTGCTGTCCAGCCATACGAGAGGAGTGCGGTGATGGCATCCTCAGCTACCGGCTACCGGCCCATACAACGCTTGCGGCACGGTCTCGGCGAGGCGGCGACCGGCATCGGTCAGGCGGCGGCCGCCACCCGAAAGGCCACCGCGGCCGCCGTACGTCACCCGGGGGAGACCATCGACCGCGCCAGGAAGATGACGCGGACCGTGCCTGTGGCATGGCACTCGGTGAGCCGACGCTGACCGGCCGGCTGGACGACTGGCGCCGCGAGTATGCGTACACCCTGGGGCAACAGGCGTTCGTCTACGGCTTCCCTTACATCAACAACGCCGTGCTCCGCCATCGCTGGGTGACCCAGAAGCCCGAGACGGAAACGACGCCCTACGCGCCCGTCAACCACTTCTGGCATGCGAGCAGGCTCTGGGACGCCTCGGATCGGGAGGGTATTTCCCCCAACAACGACACGCTGTACTCGTGGGCGTGGGTGGACCTGCGCGAGGAGCCCCTCATTCTCTCGCACCCGGACATGGGCAACCGCTACTTCACCTTCGAACTGGTCGCCTTCACCTCCGACAACTACGACTACGTGGGCATGCGGGCGACCGGATCGAAGGCCGGTGACTTCGCCCTCATCGGCCCGGAGTGGACCGGGGACCTCCCGCCGGGGGTACACCGCACGGCGACCGCCCCCACCCCGTGGATCCTGGTGGCCGGACGGACCCTCGTCGAGGACGAAAACGACCTCGCGGCCGTCCACGCGCTGCAGCAGCAGTACCGGTTGACGCCGCTTCACCTGTTCGGCCAGGAGGGCGCCAAGCTCCCGGAACGCCGCGACGTACCGGTACCGGTCGACCCCGCCAAGGATCCGCTCGGGCCGTGGAAGACGCTCAACGCGGTGCTGGCTGAGAATCCTCCGCCGAAACACCACGATGTCCTGCTACGGCAGTTCGCGGAGATCGGCATCGGCCCGGGGCTGGACGTCGAGGCGCAACCGGAGCCGGTGAAGGAAGGCCTGATCAGGGCCGCCGCCACCGCCGTACCCATGCTCGAACAGCAGCTGCTCAGCGGCCAGTGGGGCGAGCTGATCGACGGCTGGCGGTACCCTCCCCCGCAGATCGGGCACCTCGGGGACGACTTTCTCCGGCGGGCCGCGGAGCAGTCCCTGGTGGGCATCGCCATCAATGATCCCGAGGAAGCCGTCTATCTGGCGGCCTTCACCGACGGCGCCGGCGAAACGCTGGCCGCCGGCAACTACGAACTGCACTATGAGGCGGGGACGCTGCCGCCGGTCGACGCCTTCTGGTCGCTGACCGCCTATGACGAGGACCGGAACCTCATCCCGAATCCGATCGACCGGTACTCCATCGGAGACCGCACCCAGGGGCTGGTCAGGGACGCCGACGGGGGCCTGACCCTCTACCTGCGGCCCGACTCACCAGGACCCGGTCGGGAGTCGAACTGGTTGCCCACACCGCAGCAGGGCATCTGGTACGTGGCACTGCGCATGTACCTCCCAAGGCCCGAGGTCATCGACGCACGGTGGCACTGCCCTCCGATCACCCGAGTCGGTTGATGTCGCCGGCAACGGCGTCCGAGAGGGCGCCGACGACGCCGGCGGGCGAGGGACCGAAACGCCGACCGCAGCCAGCGCCACCGCAACCTCTTCCTCATCAGCTCCCGCCAGCGCCTCCATCACCCGATCGAGCGCTCACCCACCTCAGTGCGCGTGATCACTCGAAGCCGGCGCCTGACCCGCGTTCTTGACCGTCAGCGGGAGCAACTTCTTGCCCGTCGGACCGATCTGGATCTGGGTGTACATCTGCGGGCATACCCCCATGCATCTACATCCCGCTACGGTGCTGGTCATGGCGAAGCGGACGAGGGCGCGCACAGCGACTGACCGCGCCCAGTACTCAGTTGAGGCCGAGTGGGCCGAGGCGGACTTAGCTCTCTTGGAGGAGCTGAAGCGGGCGGAGGGGCTCTTACCCGACGACGCTCCACGGGCCCTGTTGTCTGTACGGCTGTCCGTGCTCACCGACGACACGACGTCACCCGTCCGTGAGGAACTCGATCTCCGGAAGTTGGCCCTGGACCGCGGCAGCCGAGTCGTCGGCGTGGCCAGCGACCTGAACGTGTCGGCGACGAAGGTTCCGCCCTGGAAGCGCAAGGAACTCGGCGACTGGCTGAACACAACAGGACACCGGAGTTCGACGAGATCCTTTTCTGGAAGCTGGACCGCTTCGTGCGGCGGCTCAGTGACCTCAGCACCATGATCGACTGGTGCCTCAAGTACGGGAAGAACCTCGTCTCCAAGAACGACGCGATCGACCTGACCACCACGGCCGGGAAGATCATGGTTGCCTTCTGATCCGTCTTCGCAGATACGCATGAGGGGCCGGAGTGATCATGGACTCCGGCCCCGTGCGACGAACCTCGGCTTGTCAGCGTCGCGCTGTCCTGCTCATCAAGAACTCGGCGGCCACACCAACCAGAAGGGCCAGGCTCAGCCCCAGCACACCGGCGTTGATGATGGACGGCCCCTGGGACCACGCCCAGGCACCCCCCGCGAGGAAGGCCACGACGACGGCGATGCGGCCGGACATGGTGGACGTGACCCGCAACGGCTGCCGTCCGGCCAGGAGCCGGCGGTACTTGACTGCCAGGATGACCGCCGCGGCCAGGATGAGGATGGACGGTCCGGCAAAAGCTTCCATGTCCTAGGTCCTCTCTCTACGGACGAATGTCCGGTCTAAGACGCAGTCTACTTGCAGTAGCCGCCGGAGTATTCGTACGGAAGGAAGGTGGGCACCTTTACCTCCACGCACTTGTGGTCGGAGCCGGCGTTCCAGGCAACCCGGGAAATATTTGCCGCATTCAGGATGCCGTACGCGTCGAACGGCGGCGGTGCTGCGGCGAAGAGCACGGCTACGAAGCCCGCGTTGGCAGCCAAGTGAGAGGTTTCCTTTTTGTTGAAATACACAGTTCCGCTGATGATCCCCCACGTCCACTTGGGGTCAGCGACCACCGGGAAGGCTGTGTCGGCGTTCGGGGTGACCGTCTGCGTAACGGTGTCACCGTCAACGGTGTAGGTCGTGGGTACGGCGTTGCCATTGGCATCCTTGGCCCACGGGGTCTCCAGGCCGCCGATGATCGTTCCGTCGGCGTTGAAGACGATCAGGCCGCCCTCGGCGGTTTGACGGACCGTAGCCCCCGTGGACAGGGTGAGCCTGAACGACTGTTGGCGCGGAGCGTTGGCGTCGTTGAGTGTGAACAGCGCACGGAAACCACCATCAGTGGTCGCCTGTGCGGCTGCAGTCACGGATGCGTCGTTGCCCGCGAAGATATTTGTGTCGTTCGTGCTGGACTGCTGCTTAGCTCCGGTCGCCGGCAGCGTAAGGGAGACGGTCGCGTCTCCCTTCGTTGCAGTGATGGGCTCATCACCGCGAGCGGGGAGCGTCACCTGGGCACCGTTCACCGGCGAGTCCAGGGCGGTCGAGCGTAGGTTGGCAGTCCCCGTTGCTTTTTCGATCACCGTCGCGGCACGAGAGGCTGAGTGGTTCGTGTCAGCTGCCGCAGCGGGCGCCAGAGTGGCGGTCAGAGCGGCTGCACCGGCAAGGGTGGAAAAGCCGGCTATTGCACGTCTGCGCATGAAGTTATCCCCCAGAAGGTGTTGCGGTCCGCTGGTCAACACGGACAGATCAACTTCTACACGATCAAGCGCAAACCTTCGAAACGGAATACACCCCTACCATCCAACAATGGAATCAACTCTTGACTAGAGCTTGGCCATTGGATGGTGAACTCACGTTTTCCCGACAGGGGCGATTCGGGCAATCGGCGACATTCATGGAATGGAGTGATGCATAAAGACTCCTGCGTGACATCGGTCACTTGAACCATGACGCGGGGTCGAACGGCTCTTCCGTGCCGTCATCGTCAACGATCACGATCTCGCTCTCGATCAGGCTCCCGGCCGTCTCGTCATCAGCCCGAGGCAGCGACGAACGCCGAGACTTCCGATGTTCACGTTCGGTCGGAGCGGTCACCGGCACCACTCCCCCTCTTGCCTCCTTTCCAGGCAGAGCCGTCGAGACTCGGCGAGATCTTCGGCAACCCCGGCCGCGATGAGGGCAGCGCCGGGCGTGTGGCCAGAGCCGACGTAGCGCCAGTTCCGTTCGGTGATCGCGTTGGGTGTGTCGGTGTGGCCCTGGTGGTGGGCGCGTTGGGCGCGAAGTGCTGCGTAGGTGGTGGAGTAGGCGCGGGATTTGGTGAGGATGTGTCCCCGGTAGCCGAGCGTGTGGACCCATGCCCGGAGGCGGAGGGGCTCGTACTCGGGAAGGCCTCCAAGGCGCCAGCAGGTCCGCATGAGGGTGCGCACGTGTTCACTCACGGGCGCCGACTCGCCCCGGGACGAGAGCCGGTAGTCAGTGCCGGCGCCTATGTCGCTCGCGCCCTTGGTGACGTACTTGGCGACGTACGCGGCCACCGCGTCATCGTCGGGGCCGTCACCGTCCGTCCGCAGGGGCCGGGCGTCGGCCTGGGCGCCCCAGCGTAGGTTCAACTCGCCCACGGCGGGGCTGTAGGGCGTGCGGACCAGGACCCGCCGGGCGGAGGCGCGTACGGCGTCGATGAGGAGTTCGGCCGTGCCCGAGGCCGGAGGTCCGTCGCCGGGTCCGGTCGGTCCGTCGAGGCGGACGACGGCATGGACGTGGACGGCCGCCCGCCGCTGATATTCGGCGACGCGGGCGAAGGACAGCCGGGCGTGCCGGCGAAAGCGCGACTGCGCCAGGCCGACCGATGATGCGAGGCGCCGCCGGACGTCGATGACGAAGCGGTCCCAGAGCTTGGAGGCGTGTGCGTGCCACAGGACGTGGGCGGTGTAGTCGTAGCAGGCGAGGCAGAGCGGTTGGCCGACACTCGGCGCGTCGGGCGCGTGGACGAGGCCGCAACCGAGAGGACGGCCGTGTTCGCAGGTGCCGCCGTCACGACGGGGACGGGACAACTCCGATGACCGGTGCACCGGGCCGAACGACGGGGCCGTGAGAGTGACGAACAGCCGGGGCCGGTGGCGGACGGAGTCGGGGACGCTCTTGCCGCCCAGAAGGCCGACGCGGACGAGGTGGTGGGTGTCTCCGGCGTGGAGGCGGGAGCAGGCCGGGCAGATGTCTGCGCGGCGGTTGCGGCAGCGGACGAGGAGGCGTTCGCCGGGGTCGTCGCGGGTGTCGTAGTGGTGGAGGATCTCGCCGGTGGTGCCGTCCACTGTGGTGGTGGAGCCGGAGAGGTGGACGGGGTGGGAGCAGCCGCCGGTAGCGGTCATCTCTGCTTGAGGTGGGCAGGGCGCTGGGAGAAGGCCACCGCGCGCGTGTACCGGCCGGCCCGCAACCGCTCGCCGAGGTCGTGTGGCTGGTTCGTTTCATGTTCAGCCAGCCAGTCGACGGGGGCCCTGGCCGCACAGGTGCTCATTTTCTCCAGTCCCGCCCGGGCATGGTCGTTGATCCACCACAGGTGCGCGGGCGGGTTCAGGCGCATGCTCCAGCGCACCACCACGTGGTTCACGCCCAACCGCACGCCCGAAGTCGATTTCCTCAGGCTTCCAGCGCAGCAGCAGCGAGGTGGGAACCCGCTACGTCCACGTGCCTCAGCGGCGCGTTGCGTAGCCGCGCATGCTTACGCCCCCAGGCGACGGACTCCCCGAGCTTCGTCTCAACCCCTGCCTGCGTCGGGGCACCGGGAAATTCCGCTCGCTCGCACACTGTGCCGCCGTCCAGGAGCCATAGGCCCAGCGACTCGGGCCAGTCGTCGGCCACCGTGGCATGCAAGCTGACCACCAGCCGCAGGCGTCGTGAGGTTCCCCCGAGATGGCCGACGTTCACCGCAGTGCTCAACACGTCCGGCTCCGCGTCGACTCCCATCGGATAGAGGTCCGAGCGCCCGCGCGGCGACATGCCGTGGCCGAGGAAAGCCAGGACGAGGGTGGCGCCGACTGCGCCGGCCCGCCGAGCGGCGTCACGCACCGCGGCCTCGATCCGTGCCTACGTGGCGTCCGCCTCGTACGGCAAAGCCATTCCGTCGGATGGTGCAGGGGAGCAGTGGCCCAGGTCATCACGCTGGAGCACCTCGCGCAAGGCATGCGCGGAGTCCTCCAATGCGCTCAGATGGCCCATGGCCATGTTCTGGGGGGCCACGATGAGGAGCAATCGCGGGGAGCTCATGCGGTGGGCCCCTCTGCGGCAAGGCGGAGGGCCTCCATGACCGGGCCGGCCACGCTCGTTTGCGCCAGGTATTCGGTGGCGGTGTGGACCCAGATGCCATCGGAGTCCACTCGGTCGCTGACCGGCAGGCACCCGGCGCTATTGGGCAGCACATCCCGCTCCAGCCACGGGCGCGGAGCAATGATGTCGTCACGGTCCCAGTAGTTGAGCCAGCGCCCCACACAGCAGGGTGTGGCAGGCGGCTGGGGCCGCAGCCGGGGCACACCACCGTCCGCATGCCCCGCAACTCCTGTGCACGTGACCAACGCCACCGCTAACAAGGCAAATCGACGCGGTCCGTGCACGCGCAGAAAGTCGAGATTAGCAAGCGACACCCGTGCACGGGCCAATGTCTTGCACGGGGCCTGGCGGACGTTGTCTCCGTTCTGTGCTTCCGACTATTGACTGGCCCCGTGACTGTGATTGCGGACAGCCACAGCCTCGTCAGGTGCGCAGGTTCTTCCACAGATGCCGCTCGTCCAGGGCCCCAAACACTCAGGTGAGGAGGGGGCTTCGCAGATTCAATCGAGCGGCCTATGCCACCGCGCCCCTACCCGTCAGATACCCGTCAGATACCCGTCAGACCCACTCCACCTCGGAAACGATGTACCGGCTACTTCCAGACGCTGGCAAAGGTGTCCGAGAGGACGCCAGCCGCGCCGAGGGGCGAGGGACCGAAGCGCCGACCGCAGTCAACGCAGCGGCCACCTCCTCCTCACCCGCCCCCTCCAGCGCCTCACCCACCCGATCGCGTGCCTCACGCACGTCAGTGCGCGTGACCACTCGCAGCCGGCGTCGGACCCGCGTTCTTGACCGTCAGCGGGAGCAACTTCTTGCCCGTCGGGCCGATTTAGATCTGCATGTCCATCTGCGGGCACAGGCCAACAGGACCACATCCACTGGGACCCGCGGGCGCCATGGGCCGCGTGCCGGTGCCGAATCCCGCACGGAAGGTTGACCCGCCCCCCCGCCGGGTTCATACCGGTTTCAGGAGTTTCGGGTCACGACCCTGCCACCCGGGACGGCGTTCCTGCGCTCTTGCATGTGGGCATAGCACGTGAGACCGAGGAGGACCGCGAGGAGCACCGCGGACGAGCCCTCCGTGCCGAGGTCGAGACCGCCCTTGGCGATGGGCTTGGTCAGGAAGTCACCCGCGGTGGCACCGAGCGGACGGGTTAGCACGAATGCGATCCAGAACAGCAGGACGTTGGGAACGGCCGGTACCCGCATGAGGAGGAGGAGCACCGCCAGCAGTCCTGAGACCAGGAGTGCGCCACCCAGGTAGCCGAGCCCGGAACTGTCGGACAGAAAGTCCCCCATGGACGTGCCCAGCGTGTTGGAGACGAGAATCGCCGACCAGAAGAGGGCCTCACCGCGAAACGTCGTGATGTCCCGGATGACGAAAGTCATCCCGGTGAACTTCCAGACCGTGAAGATCACAACCAGGATCGAGGTCAGGATAGCGGCGCCGGCCGGGTAACCCAGTCCCAGGCCCTGCGGCCCCCAGCCCAGCGAGGTGGCCCCGTTGGAGAGGTACTTCTCGCTGGCGTCCCGGTTCATGAAGTCGGACATCGTGGTGCCCGCCATACTGGTGGACAGGATGACGGTCCAGTAGAAGAGAGGGTTGTACCGCTTGGAGTTGAGCTGGACGACGAGCGTGACCACGAAGACCAGGAACAGGGCGATCGTCGTCAGGAAGTAGCCCAGTTTGAGAGTCTGGGAGAAGAGGTCACCGGCCGTCTCGCCAAGGGTCGTCGCAGCGATCTTCATGATCCAGAAGGCCAGGGTGATCTCTGGCAGCTTCTTCATGACGTGCTTGTCGGCGCTGGCGACATCCAGGTCGGTCATCACTTCCGGCTGTTCCATGCTCTTGGCTCCTGATCGCTCGGTACCGCGACGCCCCGCTTCCTCGGCCGGGAACATCGCGTGGAACAGGCGGCTCAATCTGTCATAGGCATGCCACGCCGTGTTGCGCGGCGAGGCGGGTCCGCCTTTCCTCTGGTCCCCTCATACGGACAATGACGATGGCCCGTTCGGCACGTACGTCGATGCAGAGATGCTCTTTGCCTTCGGCGTCTTGCAGGGCGGCCGGCCGGAAAAGATCTGCGACACGGTGCCGGGCTGGCTCAGCCACTCATCAGAGAGTGACGCCGAACCGCTGACCTGGAGTGCGCAAGCGAGGCGAGGTCCGGTCGAAGCGTCCGCCTGACCGGCGAGGGAGTAAGTGCGGAACGGCACAACAGGGCAGGGGGCGTCCCAGAACGCCCCCTGCCAGAGGACTCCTGCCACCCCGGGCTCAACCAGCTACTTGTTCACCACGGTCAGAGGCAGGAGCTTCTTCCCTGTCGGCCCCACCTGAATCTGTGTGTCCATGGCCGGGCATATGGACACACGCCCAAATCCAGCTCTAACGTCGAAGACATGGGGACACGGACGCGGAAGCGCGCAACAACCGATCAGAGGCAGTACACAGTTGAGGCCGAGTGGACCGACGCAGATCTCGCACTCCTGGAGGAACTGAAGCAGGCTGAGGCCCTACTCCCCCAGGACGCCCCACGGGCTCTCTTATCGGTGCGCCTGTCTGTGCTGACGGACGAGACCACGTCGCCGGTGCGGCAGGAACTTGACCTTCGCATCCTGGCGAGGGAACGCGGCTGTCGGGTCGTCGGCGTCGCCTCAGACCTGAACGTGTCGGCAACGAAGGTTCCGCCATGGAAGAGGAAGGCACTCGGGGACTGGCTGAACAACCGCTCCCCTGAGTTCGACGAGCTCCTGTTCTGGAAGCTCGACCGTTTCGTACGCCGCCTCTCCGACCTCTCGACGATGATCGAGTGGAGCCTGAAACGCGGGAAGAACCTGGTCTCAAAGAATGACAGCCTTGATCTCACAACGACCGCCGGGAAGATCATGGTCACGATCATCGGCGGTATCGCGGAGATCGAGGCGGCCAACACCTCCACGCGTGTCACGAGCCTGTGGGACTACGCGAAGACCCAAGAAGAATGGATCATCGGCAAGCCGGCGTACGGCTATGTCACAGGTGAAGACGGATCGGGGAAGCCCGGTCTCGTCATCGAACCCGACGCGTACAAGGCTCTGCACTGGGCTCGGCGTATGGCGCTGCGAGGACGCTCCGCCCGGTTCATGGTGCGCTGCCTGAAGCGGTCTGGCCTCATGAGCCAAGGGCTGACCGTGGCAACGCTCCACCGTCGTCTCCGCAACCCTGCGCTCCGCGGCTACCGAGTAGAAGAAGACAAGCGGGGAGGACAACGGCGATCGAAGCCTGTTCTCGGCAAGGACGGCAGACCGATCAAGGTTGCTCCGCCGATCTTCACCGAGGAGGAGTTCGAGACCCTCGGCGCCGCTCTCGACAAACGCAAGAAGAACCAGCCTCCGCGCCGTGTCGGTGGAGCGACTCAGTTCCTCGGCGTCCTCCTTTGCGCCGACTGCAAGACGAACATGACCGTTCACATCACGAACAACACATGGGGCACCTACCACTACCTACGGTGCCGCAACTGCAAGAGCGGCGGCCTCGGCGCACCCAACCCCGAGCAGGTCTACGAGCGCCTCGTGGAGGACGTGCTCAAGGTTCTCGGCGACTTCCCGGTGCAGGTTCGCCAGTACGCCGAGGGGGCCGAAGTACGGCGGGAGGTCAAGCGTCTTCAAGAGTCCATCGCTCTCTACATGAAGGAACTCGAACCCGGAGGCCGGTATACGAAGACCCGGTTCACGAAGGAGCAGGCAGAGGCGACGCTCGACAAGCTCATCGGGGAGTTGGAAGACATCGACCCCGAGACGGCCAAGGACCGGTGGGTCAACGTCCACGGCGGTAAGACCTTCCGCGAACACTGGCGGGAAGGCGGCATGGAGGCCATGGCCGCAGACCTGTACCGAGTCGGCATCCGGTGCGAGGTCACCCGCACGAAGGTGCCGAAGGTACGGGCACCGAAGGTGCACCTTCGCCTACTGATCCCGAAGGACGTGCGCGAACGGCTCGTGATACGAGAGGACGACTTCGCGGAAGCCTTCTGACAAGGCCGAACCGACGCACGAAAAAGAGCCGCAACCCCGAGGCATACGGGGAGGCGGCTCTTCGTGTCAGTCGAACCACGACGCGGGGTCGAACGGCTCTTCCGTGCCGTCATCGTCAACGATCACGATCTCGCTCTCGATCAGACTCACGGCCGTCTCGTCATCAGCCCGAGGCAGCGACGAGCGCCGAGATTTCCGATGTTCACGTTCGGTCGGAGCGGTCATCGGCACCGCTCCCCCTCTTGCCTCCTTTCCAGGCCGAGCCGTCGAGACTCGGCGAGATCTTCGGCAACGCCGGCCGCGATGAGGGCAGCGCCGGGAGTGTGGCCAGAGCCGGCGTAGCGCCAGTTCCGTTCGGTGATTGCGTCGGGTATGTCGGTGTGGCCCTGGTGGTGGGCGCGTTGGGCGCGAAGTGCTGCGTAGGTGGTGGAGTAGGCGCGGGACTTGGTGAGAATGTGTCCCCGGTAGCCGAGCGTGTGAGACCAGGCACGCAGGCGGAGGGGCGCGTACTCGGGTAGGCCGCCGAGGCGCCAGCAGGTCCGCATGAGGGTTCGGGTGTGTTCGCTCACAGGTGCCGACTCGATGTCGGCCCACGTTGAGAGCGGGTGGTCAGTGCCGGCGCCTGTGTCGCTAGCGCCTTTGGTGACGTACTTGGCGACGTACGCGGCGACCGCGTCATCGTCGGGGCCGTCACCGTCGGTCCGTAGGGGTCGGGCGTCGGTCTGGGCGCCCCAGCGTAGGTTCAACTCGCCCACGGCGGGGCTGTAGGGCGTGTGGACCCGGACCCGCCGGGCGGAGGCGCGTACGGCATCGATGAGGAGTTCGGCCGTGGCCCAGACCGGCGGTTCGTCGTCGGGTCCCGTCGGGCCGTCCAGGCGGACGACGGCATGAACGTGGACGGCAATCCGCTTCTGGTACTCGGCGACGCGGGCGAAGGACAGCCGGGCGTGCCGGAGGAAGTGGGACTGCACCAGGCCGACCGATGATGCGAGGCGCCGCCGAACGTCGATGACGAAGCGGTCCCAGAGTTTGGAGGCGTGGGCGTGCCACAGGACGTGGGCGGTGTAGTCGTAGCAGTCGGGGCAGAGCGGTTGGCCGACACTCGGTTCGTCCGGCGCATGGACGAGGCCGCAGCCGAGGGGACGGCCGTGTTCGCAGGTGCCGCCGTCGCGGCGGGGACGGCACAGCTCCGATGATCGGTGGACCGAGCCGAACGACGGAGCGGTGAGAGTGACGAACAGTCGGGGCCGGTGGCGGACGGAGTCGGGGACGTTCTTGCCGCCGAGGAGGCCGGCGCGGACGAGGTGGTAGGTGTCTCCGGCGTGGAGGCGGGAGCAGGCCGGGCAGATGGTTGCGCGGCGGTTGCGGCAGCGGACGAGGAGGCGTTCGCCGGGCTCGTTGCGGGTGTCGTAGTGGTGGAGGATCTCGCCGGTCGTGCCGTCCACTGTGGTGGTGGAGCCGGAGAGGTGGACTGGGTGGGAGCAGCCGCCGGTAGCGGTGATCTGCTCCAGCAGGCGAGGGAACTTCGGGTCTTGTGCGAGACGGATTGCGTCGCGGTCTACTTCGGGGAGCTGACGCAGGCGCGCCGCGCGGTCGAGGGCGGCGCGCCGGTCAGCCGGAGTGAAGTCCGGGGTGATGGTGGTGACCTTCCGGGGTGGGCCGCCGAAGCGGCAGGGGTATGGACGGCTGGTGGTCCGGGGTGGGTCATGGAGATCACCTCCGTGGCGTCGGGGGCGGGTTGGTGGTCAGCGGATGGTTCCGGTGCCCCGGCAGACGCGGCAGCGGCGCGTACGTCCGGTCCAGGTCTTGCGGGCTCCGTCGCCCTTGCAGTGGGGGCACCTCACGCGAGGCATGGGCATGGCTTTGTGTCCCTTCGGGTCAGTGGTGGGCGAAGCCGCTGATGAGCCAGGTCACGAGACCGTGGATGGTGAAGACCACCGGGGTCTGGCCGAGGTAGAGGCCGAAGAGGCCGACGCAGACCGCTTCCCAGGCACGCACGTCGCGGGAGCGGACGAGGAGGACGGTGATGATCCCGAAGATCACCGAGAACGTGAACGCCGCACCTTCGCTGATCACTTGTCGTCTCCTTTCGGCACCTCAACGGCGCCGTTCAGGGCGGGCAGTTCCGGGACCGTCGCGGCGTACTTCCGCGCCGTGGAGACGGCTTCTTCGGTCGGGGTGAGGTGGGAGCGACCACGGCTCCAGCCGCCGTCCGGGCCGGTACAGACAGCCACGCCGCGTTCCTCTGCCGTGATCGACTGGGCAACCGCTACGGCGTCCTTGTTCAGGTCGCCCAGGGTCATTTCGGCCGTGCCGGGGTCGTTGACGCGGTGGCAGATCCGGCCGCCGAGCTGGGCACGCAGCGCGGTGACGCCGGCGCCGAGGTCGGAGCCGACGCGTTGGCCGGCGACGACCAGGTGCAGGCCGAGCGCGGCCCCGAGCTGCCCGATCCGGAGCAGGAGGGTGGAGCACTGTTCGGCTTCCGCCTTGCTCTCACGGGTGCCGTCCGACAGGTACAGTTCGGCGATCTCGTCCACGATCACGACGACCGGCACCGGCCGGATCTTGTCCGGCAGTTCCCAGATAGAGCGGACCCCAGCCGATCGGCAGGCGCTCATGCGGTCCTGCATGTCGACCACGAGTGCGGAGAGCACGGCGACCGCTTCGCGTCGGCAGGTGGCCAGCGCGCTGAGACGGTCGGCGAATAGGCCCAGTTCCATGCCGCCCTTGCAGTCGATGCCGATCAGGGCGACCGGCTGCGGGGCGAGCTGGGTGATCAGCCGGGCCAGCAGCGTGGACTTACCCGAGCGGGTGGCACCGGCGATCAGCCAGTGGGGCACGAGCCGCAGGTTCATCACCCAGGCGCCGCCGCTCTCCAGGACCCCGATGAGCGCCGACAGCAACTCGGACGGAGCAGACGCTAAGCCGGGCCGCTGAAGCGGATCCGTGGCTGTCGCCGTCAGCAGGACGAGCCCGCGCTCCGGCGAAGTGACCCGGACCGCGTGGACCCTCCACGCGTGCACGAACGCGTCAGCGGCCTTCAGGAAGGTCGCCGGGGTCTGTCCGGCATGGAGCCGAACCAGCACCGTCAGGCCCATGCGGGTGGCGCGCGGGAAGGAGATCCGCGGGGCCACCGGCCGCAGCGGGTCACCCTTGACGACCAGGTCACCGAGCAACCCGCGCGGCGGACGCTTGGACACGGCGAGGTCATTGAGCATCGCGACCTTGCGCCAGGTGAACACGACCCGGCAGGCGGTGGCCGGGTAGCCGATCAGATACCAGTGCCAGACAGGGCGGTGCTGGCGGACCAGGTCACCGACGACGAGCACCCACGCCAGCACGGCCAGGCCGAGGGCGAGCAGGAGCGGTCCCATCAGGCGTCACCGCCCTTGGCATGCGCCGGACCGGTCACGGGGGTGACGGCGTCGGCGCGGAAGCTGACGCCGTGTCGATCGCCCATCGACCACATGAACGCAGTCAGGCCGGTGACCTTGACGATCTGGCCTTCCTCGATCCCCTTGGGCTGACCGCTCACGGCGATCTCGATGACGGAGATCCGCCGCCCGTCCTGCCGCACGGTGACGGCTACGGTCCACACCGGGTTGCCGTCCCGGTCCCTCTTCACCTCCTGTGTCTCGTGGTTGCTGATCTTCGCTTCCGGAGCGATGGCGCATCGCAGCACGCCCAGCCGCGCCGTGTCCACGGGAATGGACTGCATTTCGTTGGCCTCCTTGGCCAGTCGGGACGCCAGTCACATGCTGACGTCACTTGTCCTGACGAGTGATGACTATGGAGCTCTGTACGGCGGTGGCGCAACTACTTATGCTGACGAGTGATGTCGCGCGTGCGACGTGCCTACGACCTCACCCGGAGATGACCGAATGTCGGAGATCCAGCGCCCCGGAGCCCTCTACCAGCAGGTGGCCGCCGCGATCCGTGAGGCGATCCTGTCCGGCGAGTTCGCGCCCGAGTCCCTGTTGCCGTCCGAAGCACAGCTCATGGCCCGCTACGGTGTCTCCCGGCCGACCGTCCGCAACGCCATTGCAGCACTGCGGGCCGAAGGGCTCATCGACGTCCGGCACGGCAAAGGCAGCTTTGTCCGCTCCAGCGGTCAGCCCGTCCTCACCCTGGAACGGGGCGTCAGCCGCACCAGCGACGGCAAGTTCGTGATGCCCAGCGGCGGCATCTGGCAGGAGGTCGAGGAGCCGAGCACCTACCGCACCCGCACGACGAAGGCCACGGGCCGACTCCTCCAACTGGAAGCTGAGGAAGCCCTGTTCGGCTGTGACCGACTGCTCACCGACCCCAGCACCGGGACGCGCGCCATGCATCGCACCTTGATCCCGTTCGAGGTTGCCGAGGCCGTTCCCCTGCTCGGTCAGGAGCCGTGCAAGCCATCGGCCGCCCTCTACGGGGTGCTCACCCACGCCGGGCACAAGCTCACCTGGGCCGAGACCGTACGAGCACGCATGCCCCTGCCCGACGAGCGCACCACGCTCCAGCTCCCGGACGCCACACCGATCCTGCACGTCTGCCGCGTCGCGCACGGCACCGGCGACCACCCGCTGATCCTCGAAGAACTGCGCTTCGGCGCCGACCGGGCCGAACTCGCCTACCGGATCACCGCCGGCAAGCAGCCCGCACGACGCCCCCGCGCCTGAGCGCCGACAACGATCGGTCGAAACCGCCTTCACTTCCTCAAGGGCGCGCCTGCGGCGCGCCGGGGCGCCCGGCCGCCCCGGCCGGGCGTGCGGCGTGGACGCCGGTCCCGTCCGGTCGGCCGGCGCCCCCGCCCGCAGCACGCCCAAGAAGTCGAGGCGTCGACCACTCATCGATGCCGAGTCTCGGGCGGTACCGGCCGCGACGATCAAGAACACGGAAGCGTGGTTGCTGCCGGTGGGTGGCTGAGCGAGACACACGCGTGCCATCTCGTTCGCCGCACGGCATCGTCGTGGCTGACTTTCTGTGGCTGGGGCATCAAACAGGAGAGTCGCCGACCTCACGCAGACTTCACCAGCGGAAGCACCCCTCATGCTGCACCGCCATCGCTGTCCGCGCGTGTCTCCAGGAGCTCAGCGAGCCGGTCCACGACGGCCGGCCAGCCCGTCAGCCGCACCACCCCGCGCCCATTCTCGTTCGTGGACGCGACGGCCCGCACGGCGGACAGTTCCAAGCCCACGCCCAGGAGTGCGCGGTTCAACCGATCGGCAGCCTCACGCGCCTCACGCCAACCGGAGATGTAGTCCACCCCGGACACCCAGAGACCGAAGTCCGCCCCCGGTAGATCGAGACCATCGTTCAGCCAGCCCTCACCCGAGCCAGTCACCTTGCCCACCTCTGCCCTGATCTAGGTAACGGGTCATCAACTTCCTTGGACCAGGGCACAAACGCAGCACGGCGGCCCCGGTACCATCAGGCACCGGGAACCGCCGTGTTCCCAGCCGGGCCACCCTTCGCTTTCCAGGGCTGACGGGGTGGCCCGGCCTATATGGGGATGTGAAGCGCGGACTCTCGCTCGGGAGGGGAGCCCCCGGGCCGTCCGAGAGACCGCGCCCCATCGGCCGGAGTGGTCAGGCTCCGGCCAGTTACCGGGCCGCCGCCCCGCTCCCGATCGCGAGGGAGCAGAGCAGGGGTGGCGACCCGGCGTCTATCAGGCCGACGACTCGAACCAGTCGGCCCAGACACGATCAAGATCAAACCGGCACCACACCGACTTACCAGCGCCCTTGAGCCCCGGCGACCACCACACCGCATCGGCCAGACGCTGAACGATCAGCAGCCCGCGTCCACGGTCCGGTACCAGAGCTTCAATGAAGTCACCTGCCAAGTCCGGCGAGAGGAACTCACCCGCCGGCAAATCGGGCGGATTCGAGTCCTCGTCAAAGACTCCGATCCCCAGCACTCCCGGCCAGTTGATCAGCCACACGTCGATGCGCCTCTTAGCGCCGGGCATCGACAGGCGCTCATCCGGTACGGCGTGGTGGACGACGTTGCCCACCAGTTCCGACACGACGAGCTTCGCGTCATCGACCACGTACTCCAAGCTCCACGTCGTGAGGTAGGAGCCGACCATGTCCCGCGCGGCCTTAACGCAGTCCGGGTCCTCTGCGTAGACCGTCAGCGCCCGGAAGTGGCCGCTAGAGGGGTCGTACCACGAGCGGTGCGATGCGCCCACCATCGGGGCGTTCGCTGTGTGTTTGCTCTGCCGCGCTTCCACCGCGTTCCCTCCCGTGCACTGGCGAGCCCCATGGCTCGCCGAACTGTGGTGACCAGTGAACGGCGCGGCAGGCTTGGCCGGGAGCGTTCATCGGGGGGTTCACGTGAACATCGGCAAATGTGCGAGGGGTTCACCAATGAACCCCCAACGCGACACTGCTGTGACACGATGAACACTCGCCGTAATTCTCGGGTTGGCAGGGGAGCATGAGCCGAGAACCGAACGCTCAGTTGATCGCGGTCCTGGACGAAGCGAAGGTCTCCAACAAAGGGCTGGCCAAGCGGATGAAGGACGCTGCCGCCCAGCGAGGCATCAGTCTCGGAACGACACACATCGCTGTGCAGCGCTGGCGAGACGGCGTCGGCATCAAACCGGAGACTGCAGCGATCATGGCCGACGTTCTCAGTGCCAAGCTGGACCGCCGCATCACGCCGGGCGATCTCGGCTTCTTCGACCACACTCGGTCGACCGCTCCCGAGCCGATCGGCTACCCGAGCACGGTCCCGGACGTGCTGTCGGTGCTTGACGGTCTTGCGCAGGAGGGTGCCGACGCACCCGTCTCAGACCGTCTCATCATTGCGGAGGCCGACCTAAGCTCAGCCGTCCTGTCATGGATAATCGACCGGCCCGACGGCGTCCAGGCCGACAGGCCCGCACAACAACGAGTCGGCATGCGCGACGTACACGCGATCAGAGATGCCGCCTCCATGTTCATGCAACTCGACTTCAAGTACGGCGGAGGCCACGGCCACAAGGCATTACGCCACTACTTCCGTCACGAGGTCCTTCCCCTGCTGAACGCCAGCTACAGCGAGAAGGTGGGCACAGCGCTCTACGGGGCCGCCGCCGAGGTCTCCCAGCTGCTCGCGTGGACCGCATACGACGTCGGTAACCACCGGCTTGCCCACCGCTACCTCACCTCCACACTACGGCTGTCCAAGGTCATCGATGACCGCATGTTCGGGGCCCGCATCCTGGGCAACCTCAGCCACCAGGCCAACTACTTGGGCGAGCACACACAAGCCATCCAGCTCGCCCGCGCAGCCGTCGAGGGTGCCAAAGGCCGAGCCACCCCACGAGCCATGGCCAACTACTGGGCGATGGAGGCCCGCGCACTCTCCAACGCCGGCGACCGGGCCGGAGCAGCCGAGGCGATGCACCAAGCAGAACGACACTTCGAGCGGGCCGAAGGCGCCGATGACCCGGCATGGCTGAGCTACTTCGATGACGCCGAACTCTTGGGCGAGTTCTGCCACTGCTTCCGGGACCTGAAGATGCGACGGGAAGCAGTCGAGCACGCACAGCGCGCCGTAGACAGCACCGATCCGCAGTACGCCCGCACGTTGGGCTTCTGCCGCATGGTGCTCGCCCAGAGCCAGCTACTGAACGGCGAACTGGAGGCCGCCGTCACCACCGCGAGCCTTGCCGTGGACGGCGGCGATTCCCTCCAGTCCTCCCGCTTCCAGCGCTACGTCACCGACTTCCAAGCCGAGGTCAGCGCACACGCCACTCACCCCACCGTCGTCGCCTTCAACGAGCAGGTCAGCGAAGCTCTCGCCCGCCTGGACGACGAGGACGAGTAGCAGCTACCAGGGACGCCAATCCCGCGGCGCATCGTCGTTACGCAAACCAGCGATACGCCGGCGGTACTCGGCCGCCGTCCCCTCGCTCTCCTGCACGTTCTGCATGAGCCACGTCGTCATGCCGAACTCCTGGAGCCGCCGGAGCGTGTCGTAGCCGTGCCAGTCGTACAGGTCCCGCCCATACGCCCGCACGAAGTCCGCGTACTGCTCATCGGTCTGCCACCCAAGGCTGTGATGCTCGACCGCCGTCACCATCAGGTCCCACTCCGGGTGATCGAAGCAGAAGGCCTCGAAGTCGATCAGGATCACCTCATCCCGATCGTTCACCATGAGGTTCTGCACGTGGGCATCACCGTGCACCGGCCCCTTCGGAGTCTCGAACCTCAACTCCTCGAACTGGCCGCGCAGCTCCTGCCACCGCTTCCGGAGGAAGACCCGGTCATCGTCTGGGATCGGTGCCTTACTGATCCGCAGCTCTTGCTTGTCGAAGGGGTCGAACGCAGGCAGCTCAAGGCCCGTGGGCACCCTCATAGAGTGCAGGTCCCTCAGGATGCCGCCCAGTTCGCCGTACGTGGCCTTACGGTCGCCCTCCACAATGAGACGCCAGAGGGTCACCGGGTGACCGTCGACCACCAGCGGCTGATCCAGGCCGTCAACGAGTCTGGCCGCCGGGAAACCCTCTGCGGCCAGCCACTCGGACACCGCCACCTCGACACGGGCCTTCGGCAACCATGGCTCTCCCCTTGCCACCCGGACGATCACCGGCACCGAGGCTAGCCGGAACAGCGCGTTCTCTCCGAGACGAATCAGCTCCGCACCTCTGCCATCGAGGCCCGCAGCCTGGCACGCGGCACTCATCACCCGCGTAGCCCTGGCCGACGTGAACCCCTCTTCCGATCGAGCAGCGTTAACCGCCATGCCCGTACCAGCTCCCCTAGTCGCGCACGATCAACCAGTGCGAGCCTCGGGTGACCAACCCAACGCGCACCGGACACACGAGCACGACGGTACCCAGGAGCAGGCGGTCTCAGCGAGAGCGGGAGCTCTCAGCTTGGGAAGCTTGGGCGCTTTGGGGCCGATGGGCTTGCTGACCTGCTGTCGAGCGGCCTCATCGTCTGTGGGCGCGCCGGGTGAGTGACCGGTGTTTCCCGTGGTTCCCCGCAGCATCTGGCACGCGTCTGGCACGCTGATCAGCGGCGCAGGAGGATCAGAGAGATCCTTGTCGATCAGACCGTTGATGAAGTCGACGGCAAACCGGTGGGATTCGGGTGACACGTCGGTGGGTTCGCCGGCGTACCAGCGGAACGTCTCCGGTTCTCGTTCGGCCGAGTTCAACCAGCGGGCCAGGCGGTGAAGCCGTCCGTCACTCAGCCTGATCGCGGCCTGGTGAACCCAAGTCTCTTCTGGCCCGGCGTAGGTCTCCAGAGCCAAAACGGCCAACTCGACCAAGTCAGGCGCGAGAACGGCCCGGCAGAGGTCACGGGTGTCAGGAGAGACCGCCATACGACCGAGGATGCGGCGTCGGGGACGGTGGAGCAACAGGCAGTCGTAGTAGCTGTGGTGCCACGGGTGTCTAGCAGGACTGTGACACACGACCTTTTCGTCCCGAACTACCGGCAAGCGGTTGCTAGGTCTCCTCGGCCGGTGAGTCGCTGTCCTGGAGCCGATGCTGGCCGGTCGTGGTCACGGTGATTACTATGCTTCGCTGCTGCTCGCAATGCTGGCCAGGCAGACGTTCTGGTGAGCTCGTTTCAAGGGCGTCATCCGAAACGACCTCCTCATACCCAGCGATGTCATGTCTGCGTAGCCAGCATGACCTCAGGCGCACATTGATGGGTTCGTCTGGCCTGGTGGATCCCGCGGCATACCGAAACTGAGGACGGTTGGTAGCGGCTTGAACGCTGAGGGTAGTGAGTGGATTGCTCGCCCACCGCTGGGCATCGATCGCGGTGCCTAGCGAGTTGAGAGCCGCGTGCTCAAAGAACACTCGCAGCTGGGACAGCCGGATGACGCTCTGGAGGACGAAGTGGTTACCGGTGGAGCTTCGGGCCTGCGACAATCCGGAGGTGACTTGGGAGAGCAGGGAAGCGCAGCGCGGTGAGCTGCACAGGACCATTTGGCGGATCGCGAACGACCTGCGCGGCAGCGTCGACGGCTGGGACTTCAAGAGCTACGTGCTCGGGATGCTCTTCTACCGTTACATCTCGGAGAACCTTACGGCCTACCTGAACGAGCAGGAGCGCCATGCGGGCAACCCGGATTTCGACTACGTACAACTGCAGGACTCGGAGGCGGAGTTCGGGCGCGAAGAGACGGTCGCGGAGAAGGGCTTCTACGTTCTGCCCTCGAACCTGTTCGCCAACGTCCGCAAATGTGCGCGCCAGGACCAGAACCTCAACGAGACCCTCGCAGCGGTCTTCGCCGGTATCGAAGCCTCCGCGCGGGGGACTGACAGTGAGGACGACTTCAAGGGCCTGTTCGACGACCTGGACGTCAACAGCAAAAAGCTCGGCTCCACCGTGATCAAGCGGAACGAAAAGCTCGTCAAGCTGCTCGACGCGATTGGCGACCTCAACCTCGGATCCTTTACCGAGAACACCATCGACGCATTCGGTGACGCATATGAGTACCTGATGGCGATGTACGCCTCCAGCGCCGGCAAGTCCGGCGGTGAGTTTTTCACCCCGCAGGAGGTCTCCGAGCTTCTTGCGCGGATCACCGTCGTTGGTAAGACCGAGGTGAACAAGGTGTACGACCCGGCTTGCGGTTCGGGCTCGCTGCTGCTGAAGTTCGCCAAGGTGCTTGGCAAGGAAAACGTCCGCCAGGGGTTCTATGGTCAGGAGATTAACCCGACCACGTACAACCTGTGCCGGATCAACATGTTCCTGCACGACATCAACTACGAGAAGTTCGACATCGCGCATGGCGACACTCTGACCGACCCCGCGCACTGGGACGACGAGCCCTTCCAGGCGATCGTGTCTAACCCTCCCTACTCCACCAACTGGGAGGGTGACTCCAACCCTCTACTCATCAACGACCCGCGGTTCGCGCCCGCTGGCGTGCTGGCTCCGAAGAGCAAGGCCGACCTAGCCTTCACCATGCACATTCTCAGCTGGCTGGCCATCGACGGGACTGCGGCGATCGTCGAGTTCCCGGGCGTGCTGTACCGCAGTGGTGCTGAGCAGAAGATCCGCAAATACCTGATCGACAACAACTTGGTCGACGCGGTCATTCAGCTGCCGCCGGACCTCTTCTTCGGTACCACGATCGCAACTTGCATCATCGTGCTCAAGAAGTCCAAGAACGACAATAAGACGCTGTTCATCGACGGCACCGCTGAGCTCGTGCGCGAGGGCAATAAGAACAAGCTCTCCGAGGCTAATCGAACCAAGATCCTGGCCGCCTACATCGCGCGGGCCGACGTCGACCACTTCGCACGCCTGGTCGACAACAGTGAGATTGCCGAGAACAGCTACAACATCGTGGTCTCCTCATACATTGAAGAGAAGAACATCCGCGAGACCGTCGACATCAAGGTGCTCAATAAGGAGATCGAGCGGATCGTGAACCGCCAGGCCGAACTCCGTCGACAGATCGACGCCATCGTCGCGGACCTTGAGGGGGACCGCGCATGAGCCGCATCGACGAACTGATCGCGAAACACTGCCCAGAAGGTGTCCACTACAAGCGACTCGGCGAGGTTGGGCAGTTCGAGCGGGGCCGCCGGATCACCAAGAATGACTTTGTCGACTCCGGAGTCGGATGTATCCACTACGGCGAGATCTACACGAGTTACGGAACGTTCGCGACTGAGACCCGTTCGTTTGTCCCACCTGAGCTCGCGGCTCGGCTGCGGATGGCCAGTCATGGAGATCTGGTGATCGCCGCGACAGGCGAGACTGCGGAAGCTGTTTGTAAGGCCGTGGCTTGGCTTGGGCCGGAAGACATCGCAATTCATGACGATTGCTATCGATTCGAGCACTCTCTTGACCCTCTTTATGTTTCGTACTTCTTCCAATCCTCGATGTTCCGTGACCAGAAGATGAAGTATGCGGCTGGCGCCAAGGTTGTGCGTGTCACAGGCGAGAACATGGCCAAGATTCGTATTCCAGTTCCGCCAAAGGAAATCCAGCGGGAAGTCGTCAGGATTTTGACGACGTTGGAGTCGCTTGAGGCGGAGCTTGAGGCGGAGCTTGAGGCGGAGATTGAGGCACGGCGCCGCCAGTACGAACACTGCCGTGATCGCCTGCTGACTTTCGGGGAGTCCTCTGCATGATCGAGAGTTCTGGTACCGCTCACTGCTTCGAGATGCTTGCAGTGAGCGACGAGTGCACCGTCGTCGCCGAATACGAGCCCGACCCGACCGCCGAGGAGCGGTACCAGAGCGAGGCCTTGCTTGAGGCTGCCTTCATCAACCAACTGCAGGCGCAGGCCTACGAACACCTCCGCATCAGGGACGAATCTGCCCTGGTCGCGAATTTGCGCGCCCAGTTAGAAGTGCTGAACGGCATCACGTTCACCGACGGCGAATGGGGTCGGTTCTTCGCGGAGAAGATCGCCGCCAAGAACGACGGCATCGATCAGAAGACCGCCCGCATCCAGGAGGACCACATCCAGGCCCTCACCCGAGACGACGGCACCACGAAGAACGTCTATCTGCTAGACAAGCAAAACGTCCACAACAACCGGCTGCAGGTGCTCAACCAGTACGAGGCCGAGGGTGTTCGGTCTCACCGGTACGACGTCACGATCCTCGTCAACGGCTTACCGATGGTGCACGTCGAACTCAAGCGCCGCGGTGTTGACATCCGCGAAGCCTTCAACCAGATCAACCGCTACCAGCGGGAGAGCTTCTGGGCGGGTTCCGGACTATTCGACTACGTGCAGCTGTTCGTGATCAGCAACGGCACGCTCACCAAGTACTACAGCAACACCACCCGTAACCGGCACGTCGGTGAGGTCACCAGCCGACGCCGGGGACACAAGCAGACCTCGAACACCTTCGAGTTCACTAGTTGCTGGGCCGACGCCAACAACCGCCCCATCACGGACCTCGTCGGCTTTACCAAGACGTTCTTCGCGGGGCGCACGCTACTGAGCATCCTGACCCGGTACTGCGTGTTCGACGTGAACCACAACCTGCTGGTGATGCGCCCCTACCAGATAGTCGCCGCTGAGCGGATTCTGCAGCGTCTCGAGACCTGCACCACCTACAAGAAGACCAGGACCGCCGCTGCCGGCGGATACGTCTGGCACACCACCGGCTCGGGCAAGACTCTCACCAGCTTCAAGGCTGCTCAGCTCGCCAGCCGCCTGCCGAGCATCGACAAGGTGCTGTTCGTCGTGGACCGCAAAGACCTCGACTACCAGACGATGAAGGAGTACGACCGATTTGAGAAGGGGGCAGCGAACTCTAACGCCTCGACTGCCGTCCTCAAGCGGCAGCTTGGGGACCCTGCCGCACGCATCATCGTTACCACGATCCAGAAGCTCTCCCGGTTCGTCGAGCAGAACAGGCTCCACCAGATCTATGACGGTCACGTCGTCATCATCTTCGACGAATGTCACCGCTCTCAGTTCGGTGGCATGCATACTGCGATCACCAAGGCATTCCACCACTACCACCTGTTCGGCTTCACGGGCACGCCGATCTTCGCCGACAATGCCGGAACCAGCGGCAACCCCAAACTACGTACTACCGAGCAGGCCTTTGGCGACAAGCTGCACACATACACGATCGTCGACGCGATCAATGACAAGAATGTTCTGCCATTCCGTATCGACTACGTCAACACGATCAAGGTCGCATCCGGCTTGGTTGACAAGCAGGTATCCACAATCGACACTGAGCGCGCCCTGCTTGCCCCGGAGAGAATTGCCCAGGTGGCCGAGTACATCCTCGACCACTTCGATCAAAAGACCCGCCGCAACTCGAGTTACCAGCTGCGTGACCGGCGCGTGCGCGGCTTCAACTCGATGTTTGCCACCGCCTCCATCGACGCGGCCAAGCGTTACTACAACCACTTCGAGCGGTTGCAACGCGAACGCGAGGCCACCATACCGGGCTACGAGCGGCTCAAGATCGCACTCATCTACTCCTACTCCGCTAACGAGGCCGACGCCGACGGACTGCTGAGTGAGGAAGAGTTCGAGATAGAGGCCCTGGACGCCAGCTCGCGCGACTTCCTCGAGGACGCCATTCAGGACTACAACGGTATGTTCGGGACCAGCTACGACACGTCGGCGCAGAGGTTTCAGAACTACTACAAGGACCTGTCCGAGCGGCTCAAGAATCGCGAGATTGACCTCGTCGTCGTCGTCAACATGTTCCTGACCGGCTTCGACGCGACCACCCTTAACACCCTGTGGGTCGACAAGAACCTACGTCAGCACGGCCTCATCCAGGCGTTCTCCCGGACAAACCGTATCCTCAACTCCGTCAAGACCTATGGCAATATAGTCTCCTTCCGTGACCTGGGGGAAGAGGTCGACGAGGCCCTCACCTTGTTCGGCAGTAGAGATGCCGCTGGCATCGTGAAGCTCGCCCCGTACGCCGAGTACCACGCCGAGTACCAGCAGACGGTCTCCGACCTGCTGGAGGTCTACCCGCTCGGTGCCGCGATCCTTGGTGAGGCCAACCAGAAGCACTTCATCAAGCTGTTCGGGGCGGTCCTGCGGCTGCGCAACATCCTTGTTGCCTTCGACGAGTTCGCCGGCAACGAGATCCTCACCGAGCGGCAGCTGCAGGACTACCAGAGCCTCTACCTCGATCTCTACCAGGACTTCCGGCGCAAGACCGACGCCGCCAAGGAGAGCATCAACGAGGACGTCGTCTTCGAGATCGAGCTCGTCAAGCAGGTCGAGGTCAACGTTGACTACATCCTCATGCTTGTCAAGAAGCTGCAGGGAGAGCTTGGCAACGGCCATGACCGAGAGGTCGCCATCCGCGCAGGGATCCAGAGGGCTCTCGACTCCAGCATTAGCTTGCGCAACAAGAAGGACCTTGTCATAGAGTTCGTCGACTCTGTCTCGGCGGATGCGGACACAGACGAGGAGTGGGGCCGCTACATCGAGGCCAAGCGCGAGGAAGAGCTTACGCAAATCATCGCCGACGAGAACCTTAAAGCTGAGGAGACACGCGCTTTCGTTGCGGGCGCCTTCCGCGACGGAGTACTCCCCACCATGGGAATCGCCGTCACGAAGATCTTGCCCCCCGTCTCCCGATTCGCCCGTAACAACAACCACGCGGACAAGAAGAGAGTGGTCCTCGAGAAGCTAAAGGGGTTCTTCGACAGATTCTTCACGCTGCGCTGACACCGGTCAGGGTCGGCCGCCTTGATATCGCACATGGCCAGCAGCCGAGGCGGTCTGTAGCGCTGTCAATGCGAAGGAAGAAAACTTTGATTGGCGGAGTGCCGTCGAGCGGGATAAGGGCCGAGGGCCCTGCCAGCCTGCCATAGTCTGAGGCTTCCCTCTCCAGCTTCGCCTAGGTCAGCTCTTGGATGGTGGGCCGCGATCTCCCGGGCTGAGTCGGCTGCCGGCCGGGAAGTGGCAAGCGCGTTTCCTTTGCTACCGAGCCATCCGCAGCTCTTCTGTAGCTGTCCTCTGTGGCGGCGTGACTCTGGTTTGCCTGCCGGACGCTCTAATCTCTGAACAGTCACAACTAATCACCGGCGGCTGTGACCTGCGGCCCACCTAATCGGTCAACGCCCTGACCTGCTGCTGAGCCGTCGGCAGTTGTCGACGACCGCATTAGGAGTTCGGGCGCGGCTGACTCTGCCGCGGAGGTGCGTGGGTCGCTTCGGTTGAGCTAAACCGTGCTCGTGTGCTGGTGTGTGCGCGGTCGTTGATGTCACTCGTGGATGTCAGGCTGGGCTAGCGCTTCTTGCGTAGCTTGCGCTTCTTCTCCCTGGCTTCTTTCTCCTTGAGCAATACCATAGGCCGACCAGGGACCTTGATGGATCGGACCCCGGGAGGTACCCGACACCACTTTCCGCTGACACCGGACCGCCTGCCTTTGTCGGCGCGCCACACTTCGCAATGCCGTCTACCCCTCGACTTGATGGTGAGCCCGCGGTTCTGGTCACCATGGCGCCGTTTCTGATGCGTGTGAAGGTGCATGCTGGTCAGAGTGGAGCGTACCGGCGTGAGGTAGCTGACATCAGCTTGGGTAAGCTGTGCTTTTTCTGGTGCGTTTGTGGCTTGGTCGTGGCGCGATGCGCTCTCTAGTTGCTTGGCGATGCGAGCGGGGCAACGCGAGCTGAGATTATGTCACTTTGCAGCTTGATTTGTTGGTACGAGCTCTTCACTATGCTTTTCCAGGAAAAGAACGAGCCCGCAGTCAACGCGATTCCGAGAATGGTGACGACGGTCATCAACGTTGCAACGTTCAGCTTATCCCCATGTCGCATGAGATTCCCGTCAACGGCCAACGTCAACAATGCCCCGTTGACTACCCAACCGCGGCAGACCCGCATACGGCTTCGAGCGTATTCTGTACGCGCCAGAAAGTAGGGAACTGTAGAAATATGCTCGCGAGCAATCGCGTAGTCGCGAGGGTTCGGGAAATGGTCGTGTTTGTATTTGTCACTCAGAGGCTTAAGGAGTAGGTCCGCTGCCCGGTCAAGCACTATGCCCACCGCATATGAAAGAGTAAGTCCACAGGCCAGCAGGAACCCTGTGTCAGCTTGGAGTACCCGAGAAATCACGTGTTCGTCGAGTGCGCAAAACATAAATCCCGCGCTAGCCAGAGTCGCGCCAATTCCAACGACTAGCACCTCTGCGAAAAGGGCAGTAACCGAGATGCCCGACCCTTCATTCAAAAGCTACTCCCCAAACACTTGAAAGCTCATCCAGCCAATCGTCAGGCAATGCTTCACGCCATGCAGCTGCGAGGCGAAGTGGCATTTCTTCGAGTAGCTGGAAAATGATTACACTCTCAGGTTGCCCTACTAGAACGTACTGTCCCGATTGACCGACCTCGCTCATCGGTCCGTACTCGCGGAAGGTGTCATCCAGCTTAGCGAATCGATGCCGCGAAAAGTCAACCAGCTTAATTCCGTAGGATTCAGTGTCCTCAATCAAGGAGGTCAATACAGGCATAATCTCCTCTGAGATCGAGATTTCATAGTCAGATGCCACGAAAAGATGAAATACTCGTTCGGCGTGACGTAGTAGTTGAACCTCTCGAAAATCTGGGTTGGACTCCATCTCTTCGACCCCCCGGGCCACTTCCGAGTCGTACAACTCGACCAGCGCTAGGAGACGATACAGGGAGCGTCTGACAACGGGCGTGGATGGAACGGCCGGCTTGTAAAGAAGCGTGTGTGACATGCGGGACCAGAGATCCTGCGCCCTAGTCCTAACTTGAATCTCACATTCCAGCGGTGATGTCCCACTCGCTGGATCATGACTGGGATCGGAGATTTGCAGGTGAACCCTGGGATAGACTAGCCGCGTTTCGTTCTCAGGCTGATCGCGCTCATCTTCTTCACGCAGTACTGTGAACGCTGCTCGGATTACTTCGAGCACTTCATCTACGTCATTGCTGTGCTCAAGAATGACTCGAACCCCAGCTTTGTCCGTTATTTCTTCCCAGGGGTTCGCGTACCTTTTCTGGATTGCCTTTCTGACGAAACTCGCTACGTCTTTGCTACGCCCCTGAACTTCGCAAGTTATCCCATTGGCTGCCGTCTCGGTGCGTATAAGCTCGGCGACATTAGACGCTAGGGTGTCGAATATGGGTTTTTCGTCTATGTACCTAAGTCTCGCCTCATTCTGGACTTGATCCATCAGAGCTTTCCAGATCGCGCGGTTTCCGGGATCGGCGTCCGCCGCTGCCTCGACTCTTCATTTCCTTGAGGTGGTCAAGAACCTCGAGCCGACTAAGGCCGTCATCGTCGTCGGCAACGTGAACTATTCCTTCCGTGAACGCGGAAGGCGGGACAATCACTACTGTGCCACTGTCGAAGGTGTATTGAATCTTTGCAAGCTTACTTTCGACTAGATAAAGATCCTTCTCGAATGGCGTTTTGGGCACACCTGATTCGCTCATCAAGTGGACGTATGCATCGCGATCCTCTTCATCGAGATGGGAATTAGCGAATCCTCGCATGGAGATGCTTCTGCGATTGCTTTGAAGTTCAGACAGTAGCGCAACCGTGTACCGCGTTTGTTTTTCTGAACTGGTGGTGAAGGAATCTATCCATTTTCCTGAGGATTCGAAGAAGCGCAGCGTCAGCTCCTCTGGCTGTTCCTTCGGGCGACACCCTAGGTAATCATGGAGGAAGAATCCGGCGATGCGGGTACCGGGAGTCTGCTTGTCGGAGACGAATCCTTCAAGCGGATGCTCGTCATCCTGCGGTTGAAGGAAAAGTCCCGCCTTGTAGACCTGCGCTTTTCCTGCGAATAGCAGGTCATTTAGATACGTAACTTGAAAGGTGTCTTTTCCGTCAACCGAGTCAAACGTTGCGCGCATCCCATTTTCGTTTGCCAGTTTCACGATTAGTAGCGCACGGCTTCCAGAAATTGATGCGCTGGCTATCAAGAGCAACCCGCCCGAATTGGCGCCATCCTGAGATGCCCTTAGGGCTTCAGCCAGATCTTGTGAAACGGGGACGAAGTCGGATTCATCTCCATCTAGATAATCGCGTACGATATCCGGCACCTTGGAGGAGCGTGGAGAATCCTCTACGATTTCGCGTCCAGAGTGTGCCAAATCCCCTCGAAATTTGACCTGCAAATTTTTGAGAACTTCAGGAATCAGAGGGCTCGATACTTGACTCAGACGCAAGGGGGCAGGATTCATATCGCGCTTGAAGACCTTGGGGACCTCATGAACGATGACTTCTCGGATTTTGAGCAACCCAAAATCGATACTCATAATCCCCCCTAAACCCTTTGGCTTCAACGCGTGAGCTGGTAAGCACTTCATGTTACGACAGCGAATAGGGTGCTGCTAGGGGGAGCCCGGGTCAAGTCCCTGCGGAGAGCGGCCCTTCGTCGAAGAGGCTGGCGGAGCAAGGTGCACGGACCTAGATGGGTCTGCCAGTGGTGCGTAAGCAGGCGACCAGGAGCCCGTGAGAGGTCTCGATGGCGACCGGGATCGGGTTCTCTGGGCTGTCGCCGTGGAAAGGGGGCTGGGGACCGGGCAGCCGCCAGCCTGCAGCTCCCTCAGCCACTCCACCGGGTACTTCCAGGACCCGGCAACGGTGTCCGAGAGGACGCCGGCGGCGTCGGCGGGCGAGGGACCGAAGCACCGACCGCAGCCAGCGCAGCCGCCACCTCCTCCTCGCTCACCCCCGCCAGCGCCTCCATCACCCGATCGAGTGCCTCGCTCACGTCAGTGCTCGTGACCGCTCGAAGCAGGCGCCTGACCAGTGTTCTTGACCGTCAGCGGCAGCAACTTCTTGCCAGTCGGGCCTACTTGTACCCAAGTATCCATCTGCGGACGGAAGCCTAAGCCCGGCGGGACATCGAGCATCAAGCCCTCACCTAGAGTGCGGGCCTAGCCAGACACCTGGCCGCCGTCCTGCTGCATGGGCTGAAAGAGCACCCGCGTCAGGGGTTGTCGACCAGATGGAGCGAGCTGAACTCTGTTGGAGCCGAAGTACGTCCTGATGGAGCCGGGGCGCGTGGTGCGGAGCCACAGCGGAGCCCCGATCAGGATACGGCTCGTACCCATCATTTCCGGCTCCCGGTCGAAGTCCCACCGACCTGGTGTTAGCGTCACATCCTTGTAGATGAGGGCAGCGTACTCCGTAGCATCGAAGCCCATCACCGTGAACGCACGAGTCTCGGGGCGCCCCATGTGGTCATCCGGGTGTCGATAGATGCCTTGGGAAAGGGCCATCTTAAGTGTGTCCACGGCAAGCTCCTCCTCATCGAACGAGCAGGCATCGCCCCCCGCCTCGCTCGGTGCCGCACCTCGGGAAGCGACCAGTTCCTCGATTGCTGGAGCGGCTGAGGATGTCCAACCCCGGACAGGATCTTCCTCTGGGACGGTGTAGCCCCTCAGGTTCTTCAAGCCACCGAACAGACAGAGGTCGACACGTCGGCCTTGCCGAGTGACCGTCCACGCGTGGACCACGGCGGTCCGCTGACCGAGGCGATGGCGTGGGTACCCCCACCGCCGGAACTCCGCCACTTCGACCCAGCTCGCTCCCTGTACAAGCTGCAAGGGTCCAGAGGCGTCGAAGTCCGACACGATGGATCGGCGGAGCTTCCTCTTGAGCTTTTCGGCGACCTCGAAGGTGGTCTTCTCCCTGTCTCGGCCTGCAAGGTCCAAACCACCGCCAGCCACGCCGAGCTTGAGGGATGCCTTGACACGGGAATCCAACTGGACCCCGTTATCGTCGATCACCGCTCTGACGAGCCTCTCGGACCAGTAGACGTACCGGCCTACGGGCTTGGGCAACGCTGACCTCCCCTGACGGTCAGGGCCAGCTACGAAAGCAAGGCCACCGATACACGAAGGCGTTTCGTGGCCTCCGTCAGGTTCTCGACGGCCCTGACCCCGCTCACACCCAGGGGAGCCAGCTTAGTGAACTCAGGCCGTGCACACTCCTACATCCTCCCACCCAGAGGGAAAGCGCTGAGAGCCACACAAGCCTGCAACGGGGTCTCAGACCCACTCAACCTCGGAGACGATAGCCGGAGCACTTGTACGACCCGGCAGCGGCGTCCGGCTGGAAGGCAACGGCGCCGACGGGCGAGGACTGGAAACGCCGACTGCAGCCAACGCAGCCGCCACCTCCTCCTCGCTCACCCCCGCCAGCGCCTCCATCACCCGATCGAGTGCCTCGCTCACCTCAGTGCGTGTGATCGCTCGAAGTGGGCGCCTGACCAGCGTTCTTGACCGTCAGCGGCAGCAACTTCTTGCCGGTCGGGCCTACTTGTACCCAAGTATCCATCTGCGGGCACACGCCGCAGTCGAAGCACGGGGTCCAGCGGCAGTCCTCGACCTCGGTTTCGTCGAGGGCGTCCTGCCAGTCCTCCCAGAGCCATTCCTTGTCCAGGCCGGAGTCGAGGTGGTCCCACGGGAGGACCTCCTCGTAGGTGCGCTCGCGGGTGGTGTACCAGTCGACGTCCACGCCGAAGGCGGCCAGGGCCTTGTCCGCGCACGCCATCCAGCGGTCGTACGAGAAGTGCTCGCGCCAGCCGTCGAAGCGGCCGCCGTCTTCGTAGACCGCGCGGATGACGGCGCCGATGCGGCGGTCGCCACGCGACAACAGGCCTTCCACGATGCCTGGCTTGCCGTCGTGGTAGCGGAAGCCGATGGAGCGGCCGTACTTCTTGTCGCCGCGGATCTTGTCGCGGAGCTTCTCCAGGCGCGCGTCCGTCTCCTCGGCGGAGAGCTGCGGGGCCCACTGGAAGGGCGTGTGGGGCTTGGGGACGAAGCCGCCGATGGAGACCGTGCAGCGGATGTCGCCCGAGCCGGAGACCTCGCGGCCCTTCTGGATGACGTGGGTCGCCATGTCGGCGATCTGGAGGACGTCCTCGTCGGTCTCCGTCGGCAGGCCGCACATGAAGTACAGCTTCACCTGGCGCCAGCCGTTGCCGTAGGCGGTGGCGACGGTCCTGATCAGGTCCTCTTCGGAGACCATCTTGTTGATGACCTTGCGCAGGCGCTCCGAGCCGCCCTCGGGGGCGAAGGTCAGACCCGAGCGGCGGCCGTTGCGGGTCAGCTCGTTCGCCAGGTCGACGTTGAAGGCGTCGACGCGGGTGGAGGGCAGCGAGAGGCCGATCTTGTCCTCGGTGTAGCGGTCCGCCAGGCCCTTGGCGATGTCGCCGATCTCCGAGTGGTCCGCGGAGGACAGGGAGAGGAGGCCGACCTCCTCGAAGCCGGTCGCCTTCAGGCCCTTGTCGACCATCTCCCCGATGCCGGTGATCGAGCGCTCGCGGACCGGGCGGGTGATCATGCCCGCCTGGCAGAAGCGGCAGCCGCGGGTGCAGCCGCGGAAGATCTCGACCGACATGCGCTCGTGGACGGTCTCGGCGAGGGGGACCAGCGGCTGCTTCGGGTACGGCCACTCGTCCAGGTCCATCACCGTGTGCTTGGAGACGCGCCACGGGACGCCGGAACGGTTCGGGACGACGCGGGCGATACGGCCGTCCGGCAGGTACTCGACGTCGTAGAACGCCGGGATGTACACCTCGCCCGTCTTCGCCAGGCGGAGGAGGACCTCCTCGCGGCCGCCGGGGCGGCCCTCCGCCTTCCACGCGCGGATGATGCGCGTCATGTCCAGCACGGCCTGCTCGCCGTCGCCGATGATCGCCGCGTCGATGAAGTCCGCGATCGGCTCGGGGTTGAAGGCCGCGTGGCCGCCCGCCAGGACGATCGGGTCGTCGAGGGTGCGGTCCTTGGACTCCAGCGGGATGCCGGCCAGGTCCAGGGCGGTGAGCATGTTCGTGTAGCCCAGCTCGGTGGAGAAGCTGAGGCCGAACACGTCGAAGGCCTTGACCGGGCGGTGGCTGTCGACCGTGAACTGTGGGACGTGATGCTCGCGCATCAGCGCCTCCAGGTCCGGCCACACGCTGTAGGTGCGCTCGGCGAGGACGCCTTCCTGCTCGTTGAGGACCTCGTAGAGGATCATGACGCCCTGGTTGGGCAGACCGACCTCGTACGCGTCCGGGTACATGAGCGCCCAGCGGACCTCGCAGCCGTCCCACTCCTTGACGGTGGAGTTCAGCTCGCCGCCCACGTACTGGATCGGCTTCTGCACATGCGGGAGCAGGGCTTCGAGCTGCGGGAACACCGACTCGACAGACATCGGGGGAACCTTTGTGAGCTGACAGGGGTGACCATCAAGCGTAACCCGCCCGGAGACCTCCCCCGTACGCTCAGACGGACACCCTGGTCCTGATCTCCTTCCACAGGCCCGGCAGCTGCGCCTCCGTCTCCGCCGCCCGCGCTTCTTCCCGGCCGTGGAGCAGGCCGTAGGTGAAGGTGCTCTCCCCCGCGGCGTGCGCCACCGCGGACAGTTCGCGCAGGGTGTGGCGGGCCATGACGCTGTCCTGGTGTTCACCGAGCAGTTTGGTCAGGGACTTCATGGACTTGGCCAGGGAGCGGGCGGGGGCGCCGAGGGCGGAGACGGCCGCCTCGGCCGCGTACCGGGTGCGCTTGCCCTTCTTGCGGGCCTCGTGGATGGCGACGTCGCGTTCCTCGCCGGGCGGCAGGTCCAGGGCCTCGGTGACCAGGCGGGAGACCTTGGCGAAGTCCTTGCGTACGGCCTTGGCCAGGACCTTCGCCGGTTTCCCGGAGGCGTTCTTCTTGAGCGGCGGGTCGGCGAGCAGGGCGTCCAGGGTGTCGAGCAGGGCCAGGTAGCGGGCCGAGTCCAGGATCCCGAGGAGGTGGCCGCGGGCGCTGTCGTGCCGGACGCTCGCCCAGGTGGTCAGCCGTTTGCGTACGGGTCCCTGGACCAGGGCGGGCGGGAGGCCGTCGAGGGCGGCCGTCAGACGCTCGGCGATGACCTCCTGGTCGCGTTCGAGGCCCAGCTCGCCCGCCAGCCACTTCAGCTCGGCGGCGACCGCGTCGGTGACGGCGCGGTCGAGGACCGTGCCGAAGGTGCGCAGGGTGCTGCGCAGACGGCGGGTGGCCACGCGCATCTGGTGGACGGAGTCCGGGACGTCGCGACGGACTCCCGGGTCGTGTTCGAGGATCTTGTCGCGCTGCTCGCGCACATAGGCGAGGACGTGGTCGCCGGCGGTCACCGGCTTGGCCCGACTGCCGGATCCGTGCCGGATGCCGCCGGTCAGTTCCAGTGCCTTGACCAGCTTGGACGGCGACTTCGAGGGCCGTACGCCCGCCTTGCGCAGCCGCTTGTCCAGCCGGTCGAGGAGGTCGGGGTCGACCCCGTCCGCCAGCTCGACCTCGATCTCCGTCCACTGGGCGCTGCCGCCCTCGCCGATGAGCCGTTCGGCGGTCACGGTGTCGATGCTCGCCTCGGCCAGCAGGTTTCCGTCGGCGTCCACGAGGTGGCGTACGTCGCGGGCGGAGCGGAGCCGGACGATGGGGACCAGCTCGGCGCCGCGGACCCGGGCGCGGACCAGTGCGGCGATCTCGGTGGGGACGGTGTCGGAGAGCGGGGTCCGGATCTCGTCGCGGACTCCGGGGGCGACCGGGAACTTCAGGTGCCAGCCGGCGTCGGTGCCACCGGTGCGGCGGCGCAGCGTGAGGGACGCGGCGGTCAGGCGCTGGTCGGCGGTGTCGTAGTAGGTGGCGTCCAGTTCGACCACGCCCTTGTCGATCACGTTCGCCACCCCGTCGACGCCGGTCAGGTCGGGCAGGCCGCTGTCGCCGGACTCGTACTTGCGCTCGATCTCGCGTTTCGTATCCGCCATGACCCGAATCTAGTGGCACATGGGTCGGTAGGGCAGGGTGCGCCACCACTTCCGGCTGGTCCGGCGGTACGGCAGGGGCGCCACCCTTCCGGCCGGTCCGGCGGTACGGCAGGGGGGCACTACCCTTCCGGCCGGTCCTGCGGTACGGCAGGGGCGCCACCCTTCCGGCCGGTCCGGCGGTACGGCCGGGGGGCACTACCCTTCCGGCCGGTCCGGCGGGCGGCCGTGCCGGTCCGGCGGCCGCCCGGGGCGACGGCCGGACCGCCTGGGTCCTATGCCGACATGGGCCGCTGTACCTTGATCGACTGCAGCAGCCCGATCGCGATCCACACGGCGAACATCGACGAGCCTCCGTACGACACGAAGGGCAGCGGGAGGCCGGTGACGGGCATGATGCCGAGGGTCATGCCGATGTTCTCGAAGGACTGGAAGGCGAACCAGGCGACGATGCCGGCAGCGACCGTGGTGCCGTACAGCTCGGGTGAGTCACGCGCTATCCGGCAGGCCCGCCACAGGACGACTCCGAGCAGGAAGATGATCAGGCCGGCGCCGACGAAACCCAGCTCCTCCCCCGCGACCGTGAAGACGAAGTCGGTCTGCTGCTCGGGGACGAACTGGCCGGTGGTCTGCGAGCCGTGGAAGAGCCCGGCCCCGGTCAGGCCGCCGGAGCCGATGGCGATGCGGGCCTGGTTGGTGTTGTAGCCGACGCCCGCGGGGTCCAGGTCGGGGTTGGCGAAGGCCGCGAAGCGGTTGATCTGGTACTCGTCCAGGATGTGCAGCTGCCAGATGGCGACGCAGCCGATGACGCCCGCCGTGAGCAGGCCGAAGACCCAGCGGTTGGAGGCCCCGGAGGCGAGCAGCACGCCGAGGATGATCGCCACCATGGCCAGCACCGAGCCGAGGTCGGGCATGAGCAGCAGGATGAGGATGGGTACGGACGCCAGGCACAGCGACTGGAACACCGTCCGGTGGTCGGGGTGCGGCTTGTCGCCCGCGTCCACCCGGGCGGCCAGCATCATGGCCATGCCCAGGATGATCGACACCTTGAGGAACTCGGCCGGCTGGAGCGAGAAGCCGCCGATGACCAGCCAGTTGCGCTGGCCGTTGATCGTCGCGCCGAGCGGGGTGAGGACCACGAGGGCGAGGAGCACCGACAGTCCGTAGAGGATCGGCACCGCGTTGCGCAGGGCCCGGTGGCCGAGCCAGAGCGTGCCGATCATCAGGGCGATCCCGATGCCGAGGTTCATCAGGTGCCGGACCAGGAAGAAGTACGGGTCGCCCTGGTTCAGCTCGGTGCGGTTGCGGGTGGCCGAGTACACCAGCAGCGAGCCCAGCAGGGACAGGGCGGTGGCCGCGAGCAGGATCGGCCAGTCCAGCCGGCGGGCCAGCGAGTCGCGGGCGAAGATCCTGGTCCAGCCGGCCCGCTCGGGGCCGTACCCGGAGACGGAGAAGCTGTTCACGCCGGTCATGAGGGCATCCTCCGGCTTCCCCTCCTGCGGGACCGTCTGCGGGTGACACGGTTGCCCGTGCCGGGTGAGGCCGTGGCGGCCGGTGGCTGCTGGGCGTCGCCGTTGGTGGTGTTGTCCTTCTGGGCGGCCTCGACGTCCTTGGCCGGGTCGCCGACGACCTTGGGGTCGACGACGGTGCCGTCCGGGCGGATCTTCGGCAGGCTCGTCTGCGGCTGCGGCAGCAGTGCCTTCTTTTCGTCGATGGAGCCGTCGCCCTTGACGCCGTAGAGCGCGCTGTAGATGTTGCGCACGGCCTCACCGGAGGCTCCGGAACCCGTACCGGCCTGGGCGATCGTCATGATCACCGTGTAGTCCTTGGAGTAGGTGGCCAGCCAGGAGGTGGTCTGCTTGCCGTAGACCTCGGCCGTGCCGGTCTTGGCGTGCAGCGGGATCTTGTCCTGGGGCCAGCCGCCGAACTTCCAGGCGGCCGTACCGCGGGTGATGACGCCGGCGAAGGCGTCGTCCATGCCCTTCAGGGTGGCCTGGCTGACCGGCAGCCTGCCGTTCTTCCTGGGCTTGATCGGGGTGACAGTCTTGCCGTCGGCGCTGATGATCGCCTTGCCGATGGTCGGCTGGTACATGGTGCCGCCGTTGGCGACGGCGCCGTAGATCACGGCCTCCTGGATCGGGGTGACGAGGGTGTCGCCCTGGCCGATGGAGTAGTTGATCGAGTCGCCCTCGCGCATCTTGTTGCCTTCGAGGCAGTTCTCGTACGCGATCTTCTCGACGTAGGAGCCGTCCTTCTTGCCGGACTTGCACCAGGCGTCCTTGTTGGCCTTCCAGTAGTCCAGCTTCCACTGGCGGTCGGGAACGCGGCCGGTGACCTCGTTGGGCAGGTCGATGCCGGTCTCCTTGCCGAGGCCGAACTGGTGGGCGGTCTTGTAGAAGAAGTCCTTCGGCTGCCCCTTCTTGGGGTTGATGCCGCCGTCCTTCTTCCACTCCCTGTCCGCGAGGCCGTAGAAGACGGTGTCGCAGGAGACCTCCAGCGCCCGGCCGAGCGAGATCGGGCCGAAGCTCTCTCCCTCGAAGTTCTTGAAGACCTGGCTGCCGACGGAGTACGAGCTGGTGCAGGGGTAGCCGCCGTCCCACGGGTAGCCGGCCTGGACGGCGGCGGCCGTGGAGACCACCTTGAAGGTCGAGCCGGGCGCGGCCTGACCCTGTGTGGCGCGGTTGAGCAGCGGGTAGTCGGAGTTCTTGCCGGTGAGGGCCTTGTAGTCCTTGGCGGAGATGCCGCCCACCCACACGTTCGGGTCGTACGTCGGGGCGGATGCCATGGCGACGACGCGGCCGGTCTTGGCCTCCATGACGACGACGGCGCCGGAGTCGGCCTTGTAGTTCTCGCCGGTGATCTTGTCGAACTGCTGGCGGGCGATCTTCATCGCCTTGTCCAGTTCGTACTCGGCGACCCGCTGCACGCGCGAGTCGATGCTGGTGACCAGGTTGGAACCGGGCTGTGCGGCGTCGGACCGGGCCTTGCCGATGACCCGGCCGAGGTTGTCCACCTCGTAGCGCGTCACGCCGGCCTTGCCGCGGAGCATCTTGTCGTAGGTGCGCTCGATGCCGGAGCGGCCGACCATGTCGGAGCGCAGGTAGGGCGAGTCGGTGTCCTTGGCCTGCTGGATCTCGGCGTCGGTGACGGGCGAGAGGTAGCCGAGCACCTGGGAGGTGTTGGACTTGCCGGGGCCCGGGTAGCGGCGCACCGCCTCGGGCTCGGCGGTGATGCCGGGGAAGTCCTCGGAGCGTTCGCGGATCTGCAGGGCCTGCTTGGCCGTGGCCTCGTCGGTGATCGGGATCGGCTGGTAGGGCGAGCCGTTCCAGCAGGGCTGGGGGGTCTTGGCGTCGCACAGCCGGACCCGCTGCTCGACGTCCTGGGGCTTCAGGCCGAGGACGCCGGCCAGCTTGGTGAGGACGGCCTTGCCGTCGTCCGGCTGCTTGAGCAGGTCGGTGCGGGAGGCGGAGACGACCAGGCGGGTCTCGTTGTCCGCGAGCGGGACGCCGCGGGCGTCCAGGATGTCGCCGCGCACGGCGGGGTCCACGACCTGCTGGACGTGGTTGCCGGACGCCTCCTTCTGGTAGGCGGCGCCCTCCCGGATCTGCAGGTACCACAACCGGCCGCCGAGCGTGCCGAGGAGGGAGAGGACGAGGATCTGGATGACGACGAGCCGGATCTGGACCCGTGGGGTCCGACCGGTCTCGGGGATGTTGGTCACTGCGGCTGTCTCCCCCTCTCAGTGCACGGATGTGCCGGACGCGTCGGCGTGTACGAATGATGAACGGCCGGTCTGTGACCCCGCGTTCCGCGAACGCTGCCCCGTTCGGGTGAACTCTCCGGCCGTCACAGCCGCTTGACCCCCTTGATGCGGCCGACCCGGGCGGAGCGCACGCGGGCCTTGGCCTTCAGCGCGCCGAGGCCGCCGCGCTGGCTGCCGATGCGCAGGCCGGTGCCGGAGGAGAGCCATCCGGCGGAGATGTCGCCGGACTTGGCGGCGGGGCCGGACTCGACGAGCGGGTCGTTGTCGGCGCGGCGCGCCAGCCACATGATGGCGGGGACCACGAACGGGGCGAGCAGCAGGTCGTACAGGGCCGCCGAGATCAGCAGGCCGGGCAGGCCGACGTGGCGGGCGGCGGTGTCCCCGACGAGGGCGCCGACACCGGCGTAGAGCAGGGTGGAGCCGACGGCGGCGGCGACCACGACGGCCATCGGGCCGGTCGCCGACTTCAGGCGGCCGTTCTCCGGTTTGATGAGCCCGGCGAAGTAGCCGATGACGCACAGCACGAGCGCGTAGCGGCCGGCGGCGTGGTCGGCGGGCGGGGCCAGGTCCGCGAGGAGTCCGGCGCCGAAGCCGACGAGGGCGCCGCCGACGTGGCCGTACACCATGGCGAGGCCGAGGACGGTGAGCAGCAGCAGGTCGGGGACGGCACCCGGCAGGTGCAGGCGGGCGAGGACGCTCACCTGGATCACCAGGGCCACGACGACCAGAGCGCTGGAGAGCAGGATCCGGTTGAGACGCATGGGAAAGTCAGCTCCTACTGCTGCGCTTGCTGCTGGCCGTCGTTGGATGCGCCCGCCGAGGGGGACACCGTGACGGTCACCGTCGGCGTGGGGACGGGCTTCGGCTTGGTCGGAAGCACCGTGTCCCGCGGGTCCTTCTTCGGGGCCTCGACGACCACGCCGACGACGTCCAGCTTGGTGAAGCTGACGTACGGGGTGACGTAGAGGGTGCGGGTGAGGCCGCCGCCGGAGGGGTCGACCCGGGAGACGACACCGACCGGCACTCCCGGCACGAACGGCTTGTCGGCCTGCGAGCCGAAGGTGATGAGCCGGTCGCCCTTCTTCACCTCCGCCTTGCCGTTGAGCAGTTCGACGCGCAGCGGGCGGTCGCCCTGGCCGGAGGCGAAGCCGAGTTCGTCGCTGCCCTCCATACGGGTGCCGACGGTGAAGTCGGGGTCGTTGGCGAGGAGCACGGTGGCGGTGTCCGGGCCGACGGTGGTGACGCGGCCGACCAGCCCGTCGCCGTTCAGCACGGTCATGTCCCGCGCGAGCCCGTCGTTGGCGCCCGCGTCGATGGTGATGGTCCAGGAGAAGCCCTGGGCCGACCCGATGGCGATGACCTGGGCGCCCTTGATGCCGTACTGGCCCTCGCCGGCGATCTTCAGCATCTTGTCGAACTGCTGCAGGCGGCTGCGGTTGCGGTCGTCGCTGCCGAGCTTCGCCTTGAGGGCCGCGTTCTCCTTCTCCAGAACCGCGAGCCGGTCGTGGCGGCTGCCGGAGTCCCGGATCGCCGAGACGGCGTTGCCGACCGGGTCGACCGCGGAGGACAGTCCGTTCTCCACCGGGCCGAACACCGTGGCCGCGGCCTGCCGGGCGCCGTCGACCGGTGAGTTCCGGCCTCCTCGGATGTCCACCGTGATCAGCGCGAACGCGATGGCGATCAGCAGGACCAGGAGCAGCCGGCTCTCTTTCGTGTCCCTCACGTGCGGCGGCCGTGCCCTTCCTCGAGTAGGAATTCGGCGGGCCTTTCGGACGACGCGCAGGGTGCCGCGTGAACCGATCAGGCCCGGTCGGGGGAGCTTATGCCTCTATATCAACGATCCGCCGCACGAGAGGAGAACGTCTCGTACGGCGGAATCGAAGAGTTACGTCATCTGCGTGGCTGGGCGTCGAGGACCTGCTGCAGCGCCTCGAACTCCTCGACGCACTTGCCGGAGCCGAGCGCCACGCTGTCCAGCGGGTCCTCGGCGATGTGGATCGGCATGCCGGTCTCCCGCCGCAGCCGCTCGTCGAGCCCGCGCAGCAGGGCTCCGCCGCCGGTCAGAACGATTCCTCGGTCCATGATGTCGCCGGACAGCTCCGGCGGGCACTTGTCGAGGGTGGTCTTGACCGCGTCGACGATGGCGTTGACCGGCTCCTCGATCGCCTTGCGGACCTCGGCGGCCGAGATGACGACGGTCTTCGGCAGCCCGGACACCAGGTCCCGGCCGCGGACTTCGGTGTGCTCGTCGGCGTCGAGGTCGTACGCCGAACCGATCGTGATCTTGATCTGTTCCGCCGTGCGCTCACCCAGCAGAAGGCTGTACTCCTTCTTGATGTACTGGATGATCGCGTTGTCCAGTTCGTCGCCGGCGACGCGGATGGACTGGGCGGTCACGATGCCGCCGAGCGAGATGACCGCGACCTCGGTGGTGCCGCCGCCGATGTCCACCACCATGTTGCCGGTCGCCTCGTGGACCGGCAGACCGGAGCCGATGGCGGCCGCCATGGGCTCCTCGATGATGTGCACCTGGCGGGCACCGGCCTGGGAGGACGCCTCGATGACCGCGCGGCGCTCGACCCCCGTGATGCCCGAGGGCACGCAGACGACGACGCGCGGGCGCGCCAGGTACCGCCGCTTGTGGATCTTCAGGATGAAGTAGCGGAGCATCCGCTCGGTGATCTCGAAGTCGGCGATCACACCGTCCTTCAGCGGCCGCACGGCGACGATGTTGCCGGGCGTCCGGCCGATCATCTTCTTCGCTTCGGCACCGACCGCGAGGATCCCACCCGTGTTGGTGTTGATCGCGACGACGGACGGTTCGTTGAGTACGATCCCGCGACCCCTGACGTACACCAGCGTGTTGGCGGTCCCGAGGTCGACAGCCATGTCACGGCCGATGAACGACATTGAGTTCCCCATCCGGATTCATCTGGCTTTCCTGAGCTTCTGAGGGCATATCAGGTCGGCGAGGCGGGTGCTGTGACGTGAAGGCTTCCATCGTAGACGCGCCTGCACGAACACTGCGCGAGGGTCTCCGCCATTGTCACCAGATGGCGGGCCGCCTCGCTTGTGGAGACGGTCCATCGGAGGCAGACGTTCCCCCGATCGGCAAGGCATATGCCGAAGGACGGCCGAAAACGTACGGCCGTCCCTGGTCAGGCAGGGCGGCCCGAGCTGACGCCCGCTCAGGGGAATCGGCGGGAGAGCGGCTCGCCGCGGCTCACGCCCGGCCCGGGAAGAAGATCTTCACCTCGCGCTCGGCGGACTCCTCGGAGTCGGAGGCGTGGATCAGGTTCTCGCGGACGATCACACCGTAGTCACCGCGGATCGAACCGGGGGCGGCGGCGATCGGGTCGGTCGGGCCGGCCAGCTGGCGCAGGCCCTCGACGACCCGCTCACCCTCGACGATCAGGGCGACGACGGGGCCGGTGGTCATGAACTCGACCAGCGGCTCGTAGAAGGGCTTGCCGACGTGCTCGGCGTAGTGCTGCTCCAGCGTGGCCCGGTCCAGCGTGCGCAGCTCCAGCGCGGTGATCTGCCAGCCGGCCTTGCGCTCGATACGGCTGATGATCTCGCCGGTCAGGCCGCGACGGACGGCGTCGGGCTTGAGGAGGACGAGGGTGCGCTGGCTCACGGAGGGACTCCTTCTGACAGACGTCTGCGGTGGTGGCACGAGGCTACAGGGCGTGTCGGGGCGCCCGTCACGCAGCGTCAGGCGTGGAGGAGCCGGCCTCCGCCTGCGCGGCGAACCGGGCCTTCGCCTCGTCCACCTTCCGCCCGTAGTGCACGGACGCCCACCACAGTGCCGCGAAGATCGCACCCATGAAGTACATGGTCGGGATGACGACGCCGGAGGCGATCAGCGCGATCTGCAGGGCCCAGCCGAGGGCCACCCCGCCGGGGCGCGTCACCATGCCGCACAGCAGCAGGCACAGCAGCATGGCGATACCGCTGACCAGCCACACCGTGGAGGTGGACAGGTCAGGGTCCTTCATGGCGACGAGCCCGGCGAACCCGATGATGAAGAACTCGCCGATGAGTGTCGATGAACAGAGCGTACGCACGGAGGATCTCAGCCCTTCCCCAGCAGCAGCCGGGCCTCGCCGACGGTGATGACGGATCCGGTGACGAGGACGCCACCGCCCGCGAACTCGCCCTCCTCCTCGGCCAGCGTGATCGCGGCCTCCAGAGCGTCGGGCAGCCGCGGCTCGACCTGCACCCGCTCCTCGCCGAACACCTCGACGGCGATCGCGGCCAGCGCGTCCGCGTCCATGGCGCGGTGGCTGGAGTTCTGGGTGACGACGACCTCGGCGAAGATCGGCTCGAAGGCCTCGAGCAGCCCGCGCACGTTCTTGTCGCCGCTCGCGCCGACCACGCCGATCAGCCGGGTGAAGTCGAACGCCTCGCGGACGGCCTCCGCGGTGGCCGCGGCGCCCGCCGGATTGTGCGCCGCGTCCAGCACGACCGTCGGCGAGCGCCGTACGGTCTCCAGCCGGCCCGGCGAGGTCACGGCCGCGAAGGCCTTGCGGACGGTGTCGACGTCCAGCGGCTCCGCGCGCTGCGCGCCGACGCCGAAGAACGCCTCGACGGCGGCGAGCGCGACGGCCGCGTTGTGCGCCTGGTGGGCGCCGTGCAGCGGGAGGTACACCTCGGGGTACTCGCCGCCGAGGCCGCGCAGCGTGAGCAGCTGGCCGCCGACGGCGACCTGCCGGGCCACGACGCCGAACTCCAGGCCCTCTCGGGCCACGGTGGCGTCCACCTCGACGGCCTTCTTCAGCAGCACCTGCGCCGCGTCCACCGGCTGCTGGGCCAGGATGACGGTGGCGTCCTGCTTGATGATGCCGCTCTTCTCGGTGGCGATCTCCGCGTGTGTCCCGCCGAGCCGGTCGGTGTGGTCCAGGTCGATCGGGGTGACCACGGCGACATCGCCGTCGATCACGTTGGTGGCGTCCCAGGAACCGCCCATGCCGACCTCGACGACGGCGACGTCGACCGGCGCGTCGGCGAAGGCCGCGTAGGCCATGCCGGTGAGCACCTCGAAGAAGGACAGCCGGTACTCCTGGGCGGAGTCCACCATCTCCACGTACGGCTTGATGTCCTGGTACGTCTCGATGAACCGCTCGGCGGTGATCGGCGCGCCGTCCAGGCTGATCCGCTCGGTGATCGACTGCACGTGCGGGCTGGTGTAGCGGCCGGTGCGCAGCTCGAAGGCGCCGAGCAGGGCCTCGATCATGCGGGCGGTGGAGGTCTTGCCGTTCGTGCCCGTGATGTGGATGGACGGGTACGAGCGCTGCGGCTCGCCGAGGACGTCCATCAGCGCGGAGATCCTGCTGACCGAGGGCTCCAGCTTGGTCTCGCCCCAGCGGCCGGCCAGCTCCGTCTCGACCAAGCGCAGGGCCCTGTCGACCTCCGGGTCGTCGGGCCGCCCGGGCACGTCGGCGTGCGGCGCGCCGCCCTGCGTACGCAGGGTGCGGCTGCCGGCCTCGATCACCGCGAGATCGGGGTCGCGGGTGGTCTCCTCGGCGATGATCTCCTCGAAGCTGTCGAGGGGGTCGGGCTGGTCGTCTTCGTGCGGGAGGTCGCTCACGGGGCCAGTCTACGGAGCGGGGCGGGGGTGTGCGGCGCCGGTTCGGGGTGGCTGGAGGTGTCCCTTGCGTGCGGGTGCGTCGGGGGGCGGCCGTGGGGTGGCTGGTCGTCGCTGTTCCGTGCGGGTGCGTCGTGGCCGTCGCGCAGTTCCCCGCGCCCCTGGGCAGTGGGTGGCCGGTCGTGGTCGTCCAGTGCGGGTGCGTCGTGGGCCTCGCGCAGTTCCCCGCGCCCCTGGCGGGGTGGGTAGCTGGTCGTGGTCGTCCACAGTGCGGGTGCGTCGTGGGCCGTCGCGCAGTTCCCCGCGCCCCTGGCGGGGTGGGTGGCCGGTCGTGGCTATCCAGCGCGGGGGTGTTGTGGGTCGCGTTTTGCGGGTCCCTGGGGTGGGGGGCGGGGGCCCCGGAGTGGCGTGGCTCCGGGGCCCGGGGGCGGGTCAGGCCTGGGGCAGACGGTCCAGTTGGGACTGGATCCGGGTGATGTCCGCGTCCGCCTTGGTGAGGCGGGTGCGGATCTTGTCGATCACGTTCTCCGGGGCCTTGGCCAGGAACGCCTCGTTGCCGAGCTTGGCCGTGGCCTGGGCCTTCTCCTTCTCGGCCGCGGCGAGGTCCTTCGCGAGGCGCTTGCGCTCCGCGGCCACGTCGATCGTGCCGGAGAGGTCCAGGGCGACCTCCGCTCCGCCGACCGGGAGGGTGGCCGTGGCCGTGAAGGAGTCGCCTTCCGGCTGCAGCCGCAGCAGCTGGCGGATGGCCGCCTCGTGCGGGGCGAGGTCCGTGCCGTCCAGCGTCAGGCGGGCCGGGACCCGCTGGCCGGGCTGCAGGCCCTGGTCGGCGCGGAAGCGGCGGACCTCGGTGATGACGGACTGCAGGGTGGAGATCTCCCGCTCGGCCGCCGCGTCACGGAAGCCGCTGTCGGTCGGCCACTCGGCGATCACCAGCGACTCGCCGCCCGTCAGCGTCGTCCAGAGGGTCTCCGTGACGAACGGGACCACCGGGTGCAGCAGCTTCAGCGTGACGTCGAGGACCTCGCCCAGGACGCGCTTGCTCGCCTCGGCGGCCGCACCGCCCGCCTGGAACGTCGTCTTGGACAGCTCGACGTACCAGTCGAAGACCTCGTCCCACGCGAAGTGGAAGAGGGCGTCGGACAGCTTGGCGAACTGGTAGTCCTCGTAGTACGCGTCGACCTCGGCGATGACGGAGTTGAGGCGGGAGAGGATCCAGCGGTCGGTGGCCGACATGGCCGACGGGTCCGGCAGGGGCCCGTCCACCGTCGCGCCGTTCATCAGCGCGAAGCGGGTGGCGTTCCAGATCTTGTTGGCGAAGTTGCGGGAGCCCTGGACCCAGTCCTCGCCGATCGGGACGTCGACGCCCGGGTTGGCGCCGCGGGCCAGGGTGAAACGCAGGGCGTCGGAGCCGTACTTGTCCATCCAGTCCAGCGGGTTGACCGCGTTGCCGAAGGACTTCGACATCTTCTTGCCGAACTGGTCACGGACCATGCCGTGCAGGGCGATGGTGTGGAAGGGCGGGGTGCCGTCCATCGCGTACAGGCCGAACATCATCATCCGGGCGACCCAGAAGAAGAGGATGTCGTAGCCGGTGACCAGGACGGAGTTCGGGTAGAACTTCGCGAGCGACTCGGTCTGTTCGGGCCAGCCCAGGGTGGAGAAGGGCCACAGGCCGGAGGAGAACCAGGTGTCGAGGACGTCGGTGTCCTGGTGCCAGCCCTCGCCGGTGGGAGCCTCCTCGTCGGGGCCGACGCAGACGACCTCGCCGTTCGGGCCGTACCAGACCGGGATGCGGTGGCCCCACCACAACTGGCGCGAGATGCACCAGTCGTGGAGGTTGTCGACCCAGTCGAAGTACCGCTTCTCCATCTCCTGCGGGTGGATCTTGACCTTGCCGTCGCGGACGGCGTCGCCGGCGGCCTTGGCCAGCGGGCCGACCTTGACCCACCACTGCATGGACAGGCGGGGCTCGACGGTGGTCTTGCAGCGCGAGCAGTGGCCGACGGAGTGGACGTAGGGCCGCTTCTCGGCGACGATCCGGCCCTCGGCGCGCAGCGCGGCGACGATGGCGGAGCGCGCCTCCAGGCGGTCCATCCCCTGGAAGGGGCCGTGGACGGTGATGACGGCGTGCTCGTCCATCACGGTGATGGCGGGCAGGTCGTGCCGCCGGCCGATCTCGAAGTCGTTCGGGTCGTGGGCCGGGGTGACCTTGACGGCGCCGGTGCCGAACTCGGGGTCGACGTGCTCGTCGGCGACGACCGGGATGGAGCGGTCGGTCAGCGGGAGCCGGATGAGCTTGCCGACCAGGTGCCGGTAGCGCTCGTCGTCGGGGTGGACGGCGACGGCGGTGTCACCGAGCATCGTCTCGGCGCGGGTGGTGGCGACGACGATGGCGTCGTCCCCGTCGCCGTACTTCATGGAGACGAGCTCGCCGTCGTCGTCCTGGTACTCGACCTCGATGTCCGAGATCGCCGTCAGACAGCGGGGGCACCAGTTGATGATGCGTTCGGCGCGGTAGATCAGCTCGTCGTCGTAGAGCCGCTTGAAGATGGTCTGGACGGCCTGGGAGAGGCCCTCGTCCATGGTGAAGCGCTCGCGGGACCAGGCGACGCCGTCGCCGAGGCGGCGCATCTGGCCGCTGATCTGGCCGCCGGACTCGGCCTTCCACTGCCAGACGCGCTCGACGAAGGCCTCCCGGCCCAGGTCGTGGCGGGACTTGCCCTCCTTGCCCAGCTCGCGCTCGACGACGTTCTGCGTGGCGATGCCGGCGTGGTCCATGCCGGGCTGCCACAGCGTCTCGTAGCCCTGCATGCGCTTGCGGCGGGTCAGGGCGTCGATGAGGGTGTGCTCGAAGGCGTGGCCCAGGTGGAGCGAGCCCGTGACGTTCGGCGGCGGGATGACGATCGTGTACGGCGGCTTGTCGCTCTTCGCGTCCGCCTCGAAGTAACCCCGCTCCACCCAGCGCTCGTACAGCGGCCCCTCTACATCGGCCGGCGCGTACTGGGTCGGCAGTTCGTTCTCGGGCGCGGGTGGCTGCTGCTGAGCGTTCTCGGTCACGGGGGTCAGTTTAGAGGTGTCACGGGGCGGTCCCGAAACGCGTTTGTTCTGTAACGGTGAGACCCCCGGTGCCCTGAGCCCCCCTGGCCTGGGCCAGGATGTCAGGAACACATAAGCATCTGGAGGGGAACCCAGAAATGAGCAGCAACCAGCCGGGCCCGTACGGCGGCCCGCCCCAGCAGCCGGGCCCGTACGGCCAGCAGGGGCAGCCCGGACCGTACGGCCAGCAGGGCCCCCACGGCCAGGCGGGCCCCTACGGCCAGCAGCCGCAGGCTCCGCAGCCCGGCTACGGCTACCCCCAGCAGGCGCCCCCGGCCCCGCCGCAGCCCGGTTACGCCTACCCCCAGCAGGCCCCTGCGGCCCCGCCGCAGGGATACGGCTATCCGCAGCAGGGCGGCCCGCAGCAGCCGAACCCGTACGGGCAGCAGCCCTACGGCATGCCGCAGCCGCCGCAGCCGGCCGGGGGGAAGAAGAAGACCGGCCTGATCATCGGTGCGGTCGCCGTGGTGGCCGCGCTCGCGGTGGGTGCCTACTTCGTGATCGGCGGCAGCGGCACCGACGTCGCCGACGACGGCCCGCACAAGCTGACCACCCCGACCACGGTGATCGGCGGGACCTACAAGAAGGACCCCGGCTCGGGCTCGTCGGGCGGCTTCGACGACTCCGACCGCTCGGACTTCGAGAAGTGGGGCGTGAAGAACCCCACCGAGGTCAGCGCCTCCTACGGCAGCGGCACCGGGCTGACGAAGAAGGGCCTGTCCTTCAGCGGCGTGTACGGGACCATCGACGACCCCGAGGCGGTCGTCGACGCCATGTTCGCCAAGGCCAAGTCCGAGGCGGCCAAGGACAACGGCGGCTCGGAGACCAAGGGCAAGCTGGTCGGCAGCCCGGAGACGGTCCACCCCTCCGGCCTCTCGGGTGCTGTCATGAAGTGCCAGATCGCGCAGATCGACAGCGGCGGCTCGTCGTCCTCGTCGGCCGGGGTGCCGAAGACCATCAAGATGCCCGTGTGCATCTGGGGCGACCACAGCACCGTCGCCCTGGTGTCGTCGTTCAGCGTCGCCTCCATCGCCTCGGGCGACGGCGGCTCGATCGGCGACGCGGCCGATATCGCGGCCAAGCTCCGCACCGATGTGCGTGTGAAGGCCTGACGCCCGCAAAGGGACATGCGAAGGGGCCCCGGTCACTCGACCGGGGCCCCTTCGCATGTGCCGGGTGCTACGCCGTCTTCTGCTCCCCGGAGCCCCGGCCGCGGGCGTCGCGCGGGATCAGGGTCGGGTTGACGTTGGAGAGGACCACGTCGGCGGTGATGACCACGCGGGCGACGTCCTTGCGGGACGGGACCTCGTACATCACGCCCTGGAGGACCTCCTCCATGATGGCGCGCAGGCCGCGTGCGCCGGTCTGGCGGAGGATGGCCTGGTCGGCGATGGCCTCCAGCGCCTCGCGCTCGAAGTCCAACTCGACGCCGTCGAGTTCGAACAGCCGCTGGTACTGCTTGACCAGTGCGTTGCGGGGCTCGACCAGGATCTTCAGCAGGGCCTCGCGGTCCAGGTTGTGGACGCTCGTGATCACCGGGAGGCGGCCGATGAACTCGGGGATCATGCCGAACTTGACCAGGTCCTCCGGCATGACGTCCTCGAAGACGTCCTTGGCCTCGAGCTCGCGCTTGGACAGGATCGTCGCACCGAAGCCGATGCCCTTGGCGCCGGCCCGGGACTCGATGATCTTCTCCAGGCCCGCGAAGGCGCCGCCCACGATGAACAGGACGTTCGTCGTGTCGATCTGGATGAACTCCTGGTGGGGGTGCTTGCGGCCGCCCTGGGGCGGCACCGAGGCCGTGGTGCCCTCCAGGATCTTCAGCAGGGCCTGCTGCACGCCCTCGCCGCTGACGTCCCGCGTGATCGACGGGTTTTCGCTCTTACGGGCCACCTTGTCGATCTCGTCGATGTAGATGATGCCCGTCTCGGCCTTCTTGACGTCGTAGTCCGCCGCCTGGATGAGCTTCAGGAGGATGTTCTCGACGTCCTCGCCGACGTAGCCCGCCTCCGTCAGCGCCGTGGCGTCGGCGATGGCGAACGGGACGTTCAGCATGCGCGCCAGGGTCTGCGCGAGGAGGGTCTTGCCGGAGCCCGTGGGGCCCAGCAGGAGGATGTTGGACTTCGCCAGCTCGATGGCGTCGTCACGGCCGCTCCCGCCGCCGTTCTCGCCCGCCTGGACCCGCTTGTAGTGGTTGTACACCGCGACGGAGAGCGCCTTCTTGGCCGCTTCCTGGCCGACCACGTAGCCCTCGAGGAACTCGTAGATCTCGCGGGGCTTCGGCAGTTCCTCCCAGCGGACCTCACTGGTCTCGGCGAGCTCTTCCTCGATGATCTCGTTGCAGAGGTCGATGCACTCGTCGCAGATGTACACACCGGGCCCTGCGATGAGCTTCTTGACCTGCTTCTGGCTCTTGCCGCAGAACGAGCACTTGAGCAGATCGCCGCCGTCACCGATGCGTGCCACGGTGTGCTTCCCCTTCGCCTGGGAGACGACTGGACACTGAGGTCCAGCGGCTCCTGGTGCTGCCTTATGTCCGACGGTACCTTGCCGGGCCCGGTGTTCGGGCCCCCCTTGGCAGGGTTCACTTTGACGTGCACCGTGCCAAGAGGGGCGAAAAGTACGTCCTCCGGGGTCAGCGGACCTCGGAGTTGTTCAGCTTGCGGGTGGAGATGATCTGGTCGACGAGGCCGTACTGCAGCGCCTCCTCGGCCGTGAGGATCTTGTCGCGCTCGATGTCCTCGCGGATCTTCTCCAGCGGCTGGTTGGAGTGCTTCGCCAGCATGTCCTCCAGCTGCTCACGCATCCGGGTGAACTCCTTGGCGATGATCTCCAGGTCGGAGAGCTGACCGCGGCCCGTGGAACCGGCCGGCTGGTGGATCAGCACGCGGGAGTTCGGCAGGGCCATGCGCTTGCCCGGGGTGCCGGCGGCGAGCAGGATGGCCGCGGCGGAGGCGGCCTGGCCCATGCAGACCGTCTGGATGTCGGGCTTCACGAACTGCATGGTGTCGTAGATCGCCGTCAGGGCGGTCATGTCGCCACCGGGGCTGTTGATGTAGATCGAGATGTCCCGGTCCGGGTCCATCGACTCCAGGCACAGCAGCTGCGCCATGACGTCGTTGGCGGAGGCGTCGTCGATCTGGACACCCAGGAAGATCACGCGCTCCTCGAAGAGCTTCGCGTAGGGGTCGTACTCGCGGATGCCCTGGGAGGTGCGCTCGACGAAGCGCGGGATGACATAACGGCTGTCGGGGCGGGGCCCTTCGTACATGCCGCTGGCGGTGCCGGGGAAGTTGCTCATGGGGTGTTCACCGTCCTGGTGGCGTTCTGGGGGCTTCGGTCTCGGTGCGTGGCGTGGCCGGGCCGGTCAGGCACCGGTGCCGCCGCCTCCCGGAACACCCGAGGCGTGCGTGATGATCTCGTCGATGAGACCGTACTCCTTGGCCTCTTCCGGGGTGAACCAGCGGTCGCGGTCGCCGTCGCGGATGATGGCCTCGACCGTCTGGCCGGAGTGCTGGGCGGTCAGCTCGGACATGCGCTTCTTGGTGCGCAGCAGGTACTCGGCCTGGATCTTGATGTCCGACACCGTACCGCCGAGGCCCGCGGAGCCCTGGTGCATCATGATGTCCGCGTGCGGCAGCGCGAAGCGCTTGCCCGCGGCGCCGCCGGTGAGCAGGAACTGGCCCATCGAGGCGGCCATGCCCATCGCGATCGTGACCACGTCGTTCGGGATGTACTGCATGGTGTCGTAGATCGCCATGCCGGCCGTCACCGAGCCGCCGGGGCTGTTGATGTAGAGGTAGATGTCCTTGTCCGGATCAGCGGCAAGGAGCAGCAGCTGCGCGGTGATCTTGTTGGCGATGTCGTCGTCGACCTGCTGGCCGAGGAAGATGATCCGCTCGCCGAGCAGCCGGTTGTAGACCTGGTCGCCGAGGCCACCACCGATGGAAGGCTCGCCGGCGGCTGAGGGCATCAGATTCGTCACGTATCCACCTGCTCGTCTTACGACGGCGCCGGGCCGTCTCACGTCGTCCTGCCGGAGGCTTGGCGGGGGTGTCAGGAGACTCCCCTGCCCCCGTATTCATGGACCCTAACGCTCAGGTCCCTCCGGGGAATCCCGGAGATGGGAGTGTTCGCCGGGGGCGTAGCGCTCACGCGGGGAACCGGTGCGGTTACCGGGGGGTCGTGCGGTGGTCCGCGGACCGCGGGCGCGCCGAGGCCGTTCCCGCGGTTCCCGGCGCCCCTGGGGCCGGCTCACGCTCCCGTACGGCGGCCCGGCCGCGTGTCTCCGCCGGCCGGCTCCGACGGGCCGGCCCCGTGCCTCAGGGACCGCTCACGCCCCCGTACGACGGGCCGGCCCCGTGTCCCCGGGACCGCTCACTCACCGTACGACGGACGGGCCCCCGGGAGACACTCCCCCGGGGGCCCGTCCACGCTGTCAGAGGCGCCGTGGGGCGGCTCAGCCCTCGGCGTTCTCCTCGGAGGTCTCCGACGCCTCGGCGGCCTCGGTCTCCTCCTCCTCGTCGTCCAGGTCGATGACCTCGCCGTTGGTGTCCTTCACCGTGGCGGCCTCGACCACGACGGCCAGGGCCTTGCCGCGGGCGACCTCGCCGACCAGGAGCGGCACCTGGCCGCCCTCGACGACGGCCTGGGCGAACTGGTCGGGGGACATGCCGGAGGAGGCCGCACGCCGCATGAGGTGCTCGGTGAGCTCCTCCTGGTTGACGTTGAGGTTCTCCTTCTTCACCAGCTCGTCCAGGACGAACTGGGTCTTGATGCCCTTGACCGCGGCGTCACGGGTCTCGGTCTCGAACTCCTCGGCGGTCTTGCCCTGGATCTCCAGGTACTTGTCGAGGGTGAGGCCCATCTGGCCGAGCTGGTGGTGCTCCAGGTTGTGCTTGCGGGTGTTGACCTCGTCCTCGAGCAGCTTCTCGGGGACGGGGACCTCGACCAGCTCGAGGAGCTTCTCCAGGACGCGCTCCTGGGCCTGGGTGGCCTGGTCGAACTGCTTCATGTTCGCGAGGCGCTTGCGGCTGTCGGCCTTCAGCTCCTCCAGCGTGTCGAACTCGGAGGCGAGCTGCGCGAACTCGTCGTCCAGCTCGGGCAGTTCGCGGGCGGCGACCTGGGAGATCTTGACGGTCACCTCGGCCTCCTTGCCGGCGGCGGAGCCACCCTTCAGCTCGGAGGTGAAGGTGGCCTCCTCGCCGGCGGACTTGCCCTTGACGGCGTCGTCGATGCCGTCCAGCAGCTCACCGGAGCCGATGGTGTAGGAGACGCCGTCGGCGACGCCGTCCTCGAGGACCTCGCCGTCGACCTTGGCCTCCAGGTCGATGGTGACGACGTCCCCGTCCTCGGCGGCACGGTCGACCGGGGAGGTGGAGGCGAAGCGCTCGCGCAGCTGCTCGACCGACTTCTCGACGTCCTCGTCGGTGACCTCGACGGCGTCGACCTCTACCTCGATGCCGGAGTAGTCCGGGATCTGAAGGGCGGGACGGATGTCGACCTCGGCGGTGAAGTTCAGCGTCTCGCCGTCCTTCAGGTCCGTGATGTCGACCTCGGGCTGGCCCAGCGGGCTCAGCTCCGCCTCGTTGACCGCCTCGGTGTAGAACTTCGGAAGCGCGTCGTTGACGGCCTCCTCCAGCACCGCACCGCGGCCGAACCGCTGGTCGATGACGCGGGCCGGGATCTTGCCCTTGCGGAAGCCCTTCACCGTGACCTGCTGGTTGATCTTCTTGTACGCCGCGTCGAGGCTGTCCTTGAGCTCCTCGAAGGGCACCTCGACAGTGAGCCGAACCCGGGTCGGGTTCAGGGTCTCCACGGCGCTCTTCACGGTTCGGTCTCCTTGTGGCTGACTTCTCGGGTTCTACCGGAGCCTGACAGGTCCGGCGGATCTGGCCGCCCGGAGGAGTACATAGCCGTGAGGGCCGGGACACACGGGCGACCAGCTTGCATAGTAACCGCAGCCGGTCAGCGCCCCAAAAGGCGATCATCACGACATCGTGATCCGGTGGTCGGGGTGGCGGGATTTGAACCCACGGCCTTCCGCTCCCAAAGCGGACGCGCTACCAAGCTGCGCCACACCCCGTCTGGTGCGACACGTAGGGTACATGCCCCGGCCCGCCACGGCGGCCGTATTCGGAGGCAGCGGCCGGGCGCGGCGGTGACGCCGGCCGCACAGCCGGGCAACACGTTCGCCTCGGCGGCCGGCGACCCGCTACGATGCACTTCAGTGCCGCGGTCACGGACCTGCGGCGCATTGTTGCGGGCGTAGCTCAATGGTAGAGCACTAGTCTTCCAAACTAGCTACGCGGGTTCGATTCCCGTCGCCCGCTCCACACACCGAAGGCCCAGGTGAGAGGTTGCCTCCTCTCCCTGGGCCTTCGGCCGTTCCGGTGCCGGGGCCTTCGGCCGTTCCGGTGCCGGGGCCTTCGGCCGTTCCGGTCTCCCCGGACCTTGGGCCGTTCCGGTCTCTTCGGACCTTCTGCCGTTCCGGTGCCGGGGCCCTGCGCAGTTCCGGACGGTCGGCGTGCGCGTGCCGGGTGAGCGGTTCGTCGGCGCGGGCCCGGCGGGTCAGAACCTGATCGAGTTGATGGACTCCGCTATCGAGTTCAGGAACCGGCTGATGGACGGCGCCATGCCGGTCGAGGCGAGGAAGAAGCCGAAGAGGATCGCGACGATCGCCGGGCCCGCCTTGATGTTCCCCCCTCGGATCAGCACCACCAGGATGATCGCCAACAGCAGCACCACGGACAGTGAAATGGCCACACTGATCACACCCTCGGTCGGTCCGCTCTCCCGGCCCGGAGGTGCGGCCCACGCACCCCCGCCAGAACCATCGTGCCACCAACCCGGCTCCCTTATGCGGCCCATGACGCAACGTCGGGCCGGCGCCCGCTCGCGCGACGGCTCGCACATGAATACGAAGGGACACGCGGGCACTGAATCCACGCTCAATTCACGGAACTTCGTTTCAATATCCACGCATTGCACGGCCGACGATTCGAAGTACGTAACACCGAGACGTCGTATGCCCGAGTTAGTCTGGATTAATCGGTACATCCGGGATGAACGGACGACACCTGTGTGCCCATCATCACGCCGACGGAGGCGGCAAGTTCGGTGAATTTCCGGGTACTCGGACGCGATAACCAGAAATAACCGCGTGTGGTTTTACGTAATCCCGCAGCCGACGCTAGGGTGCCTGAGATGTTTGACGCCGCCCCGTCCCCCGGCCACGACCGCAGGCCCCTCCCCCCGGCACAGTCGCCGGCGCGTGGAGGGCCCGAACCGCGCACCCAGGCGGGTACGCAGGAGCCGCGGCAACAGGGCGCGAGACCCGGCACCGCGCGGGACCCGTTCTTCGACAACGCCAAGTACCTGGCCATCGTGCTGGTGGCGCTGGGGCACTCCTGGTCGGCGATCAAGACGGACAACCGGGTCCTCGAAGGCCTGTACAACGTCGTGTACACCTTCCACATGCCGGCGTTCATCATCATCTCCGGCTACTTCTCGCGCAGTTTCGACATGCGCCCGGACCGGCTGAAGCGGCTGATCACCGGGGTCGTGGTGCCGTATCTGCTGTTCCAGATCGCCTATTCGCTGTTCAGGCGCTACGCGGGCCACGCCGGCGACCCGATCAGCCTGGTCTCGCCGTACTACCTGACCTGGTTCCTGTGCGCGCTGTTCATCTGGCGGCTGACCACACCCGTCTGGAAGCTGGTGCGCTGGCCGCTGCCCGTCGCGCTCGGGATCGCCATGATCGGATCCGTCACCCGGGGGATCGACGACAACCTGGACCTCGGCCGCGTCCTGCAGTTCCTGCCCTGCTTCGTCCTCGGTCTGCTGCTGAAGCCCGAGCACTTCGCGCTGGTGCGCCGGCGCCGGGTGCGGATCCTGTCCGTACCGGTGTTCGCCGCGGCCCTGGCCATCGGCTGGTGGTCCGTACCGCACGTGGACGGCGGCTGGTTCTACCGGCAGTACTCGGCGCAGGATCTCGGGGCCCCCTGGTGGACCGGGCCGCTCATGACACTGGCGGTGTTCGGCTGCGCGGTGCTGCTGACCGCCTGCTTCCTCTCCTGGGTGCCGGGGCGCCGGACGTGGTTCACCGCGCTCGGCGCGGGCACGCTGTACGGCTACCTGCTGCACGGTTTCGTGGTCAAGACCACGGTGTACACGGGCGGGTTCGACCTGGCCCGGCGGCACGGGGCGGTCGGCGCGCTCGCCGTCACCGTCCTCGCGGCCGCCGCCGTCACCCTGCTGTGCACGCGGCCGGTGCAGCGTGTCTTCCGCTTCGCGATGGAACCGAAGCTGGAGTGGGCGTTCAAGCAGGACGCCGCCGAACTGGCCAGAGAGCGGCAGCGGAAGGAACCCGAACGCGAGAAGGCCGGCGCCGGCGTCTAGCCCGCGGCCGTCCAGCCCAGGCCGGGCGGTCGTCCGGCCCACACCCGGGCGCTCCGGTACAGCCCACGCCGGGCCGTCGTCCGGCCCACACCCGGGCGCTCCGGTACAGCCCACGCCGGGCCGTCGTCCGGCCCACACCCGGGCGCTCCGGTGCAGCCCACGCCGGGTCGTCGTCCGGCCCACGCCCGGGCGGGGGTCTAGCCGGCGTCCGGGCGGTCCAGGCCGAGCAGGGCACGCATGCGGGCGTACTTGCCGGTCAGCCGTTTCCCGGTCGCCTCGGGCAGGGCGGCCAGCCGGCCGGGGTCGGCGTTGTGCGCCAGGTCGGACTCCTTCACCAGCAGCGCGCCCGGGGTGGCGAGGATCCGGCGGGCGTACTCCTCCTGCTCCTCCCCCGGCCGCTTGGTGAGGGCGTCCACGATGGCCTTGGTGCGCGGGGTCAGCGCCGCCGCGGCCAGCCACTCCCGGGTGAGTGCGGCGTCCTCCACGGAGTCGTGCAGCCAGGCCGCCGCGATCTGTTCCGCGTCACCGCCACGGGCCCGGACGCCCTCGGCGACGGCCGCGAGATGCTCGGCGTACGGCCGTCCCGCCTTGTCCGTCTGCCCCGCGTGGGCGGCGCGCGCGACGGCCTCGACCTCGGCGAGGGTGAGGGGCGGTGCGGTCCCGGCGTCCTGCTCCGTCATCCGTTCGGCGTCCTCTCGCTCCGCGACGGCCTCGACCTCGATCTCGGCCTCCACCTTGATCTTGACCTCGACCTCGACCTCGACCTCCACCTCGACCTCGACCTCGACGAGCGTGAGGGGCGGTGCGGTCCCGACGTCTCCCCGTCTCCCCGTCTCCCCGTCTCCCCGTCCCGTCCGTTCGGCGTCCCCTCGCTCCGTGGAACCCATGGAACCCATGGGGTCAGCGGCCGTTCCCCGTTGCCTGGCGGCAGATGAGCAGCAGGGCGCGGTCGTCGTTGACGTCCTTCGCGACCGCCTCGATGAGGTGCCAGGCGGCGCCGTGGAAGCCGCCGGCGACATAGCGGTCGGCCTCGCCGGTGAGGCGGTCGATGCCCTCGACGATGTCCCGGTCGGAGGTCTCCACCAGGCCGTCCGTGAACAGCATCAGCACGTCGCCGGGGCGCAGCGAGCCCTTCACGGAGTCGAACTGGGCGCCGTCGTACACCCCCAGCAGCGGCCCCTCGGCGGCCTTCTCCTCCCAGCGTCCGCTGCCCGCGCTGAGCTGGAGGCCGGGCGGATGACCGGCGGAGTACAGCTCGTAGTCGCCGGAGTCGAGGTCCAGGACGAGGTGGATGGAGGTGGCGAAGCCCTCGTCCCACTCCTGGCGGAGCAGGTAGCCGTTGGCGGCCGGGAGGAAGGCGTGCGGCGGGAGGGAGCCGAGGAGGCCGCCGAAGGCACCGGACAGCAGCAGGGCGCGCGAGCCCGCGTCCATGCCCTTGCCGGACACGTCCGTGAGCACGACCTCCAGGGTGCGGCCGCCGTTCGTGCGGGCCGCGACGACGAAGTCGCCGGAGAAGGACTGCCCGCCGGCCGGCCGCAGCGCCATCTCGTGGTGCCAGCCCGGCGGCAGCTTCGGCAGCTTGCTCTGCACCCGGATCCGCTCGCGCAGGTCGAAGAGCATGGTGCCGCCGCGCCGCCAGGGCACTCCGACCCGGCTGCGGAACTGCGCGGTCAGCAGCCCGAAGAAGCCGCACGCCGCCACCACCAGGACCAGGCCGGGGGTGACCCGCGAGGGGCCCTCGGTGTACGGGCCGAGCCGCACCGACTCCACGATCAGCGCGGTGGCCGCCGCCGCGTACAGGCCGAGCAGGCTGGCCGGCCGCAGCAGGAGGCCGCCCGCGACGATCGGCAGGACGAGGGTGGCCGGTGAACACCACACCGCGTTGCCGAGGGTCATGGCGGCGAGGACCGGGATCGTCAGCAGCAGCCCGGCGAACGCGATCCAGTCCGAACCGTCGCCGCGGAAGTAGTCCACGGCGCTTCTGCGCAGGGCGATGCGGGCCCGGTGCCACTTCATCTTCCACCGCGCCGCGAACGTATCGGCCTTCGCGCGCCGCACTCGTCCTGCTGCCATTAGTTCGCGACCCTATCCATCGGACCGGCCCCTTGGCACGGGTGGTCCCACTTGTCCCCCGTGCGGGGCTCGCTGCGCCGTGCCTCCCGGCCTCCCGGAAATTCGCTGGCTCGTCCCGCTATGCCCTGGTAGGCATGGCTCATGGGCACTGAGCACGGCACCGAGTTGAAGACGCTGCGCCCGGAGGAGTTCGACCGGTGGTGGGACCACCTGGTCCGCGCCTTCGGCGGCGGTGCGACCCCGGCCGAGGAACGCGAACTGGACAGATCCCTCACCGAGTTCGACCGGTCCCTCGCCGTCTGGGACGCGGACACGCTCGTCGGTACGTCGGCGGCCTTCAGCTTCCGGATGACCGTGCCGGGCGGTGCCGTGCTGCCCACGGCCGGGGTGACCATGGTCAGCGTGGCCGCGACGCACCGGCGGCGCGGAGTGCTGACGTCGATGATGCGGCGGTTGCTGGACGACGCGCGCGCCAAGGGTGAGCCGCTCGCGGCGCTCCTCGCCTCCGAGCCCGCGATCTACGGCCGGTTCGGGTTCGGCACGGCGACCCTGCAGCTCGACGCTGAGATCGATACCGGCCGGGTCACCCTGACGCTGCCGCCGGGCACCGAGGAGGTCCGCGTGCGCTACGCACCGCCGGCGGACGTCCTGAAGGAGTGCGAGGCCGTGTACGCGACCCTGGTGCCCCGCCGCCCCGGCATGCTGGCCCGGCAGCCCGGCTGGGAGCAGGCCGCCCTGCTGGACCCGGAGAGCGAGCGCGAGGGTGCCTCGGCGCTGCAGTGTGTGGTCGCGGAGCGGGACGGCGAGGTCACCGGGTACACGCGCTTCCGCACCAAGATGGGCTGGGGTCCCGGCGGACACGACGGCACGGTGACCCTGGAGGATCTGGCCGGGCTCGATCCGGCGACCGAGGGCGCGCTGTGGCGTTTCCTGTTCGGCATCGACCTGATGACGAAGCTGTCGTTGCGGGGGCGGCCGGTCGACGAGCCGTGGCAGCACCTGGTCTCCGACATCCGGCGGTGCGGGCGCCGGCTCCGGGACGCCGGGTACGTCCGTCTCGTGGACGTGGGCGCGGCCCTGGCGGCGCGTACGTATCAGACGCCCGTGGCCGTCGTGTTGGAGGTGGAGGACGTCTTCTGCCCCTGGAACGCGGGGCGTTGGCGGCTGACCGGCGACGCCCGGGGCGCGTCCTGCGAGCGCACGTCCGACGCGGCCGATCTCGCCCTGCCGGTGGGCGGGTTGGCGGCGGCGTACCTCGGCGGGGTGAGCCTGCTGTCGCTCGCGGCGGCCGGGCGGGTGCGGGAGCTGCGGCCGGGTGCTCTGACGGAGGCGTCGGTGGCCTTCGGCTCCCCGGTGGCGCCGTGGCTGCCGCACGGCTTCTAGGTGTATGACCCGCAGGGTTGTTCACACGGCTGATCGGTGGCCGGCCGCCCGGGTGGGGAGGCGAGCCGCCGGAAGGACCCCGGCGCCGGTTCAGGGCCGCTGGCAGGTGGGGCACCAGAAGAGGTTGCGGGCGGCGAGACCGGCGGTGCGGATCTCGTCGCCGCAGATGTGGCAGGGCTGGGCGGCGCGGCGGTAGACGTACACCTCGCCGCCGTGGTCGTCCACCCGCGGCGGGCGGCCCATCGCCCGCGGGGTGTGCTCGGGTCGTACGGTGTCGATCCGGTTGTCGCGGACCCCTTCGCGCATCAGCTCGACGAGGTCGGCCCACACGGCGGCCCACTCGGCCGGGGTGATGTCCCGGCCCGCGCGGTAGGGGTCGATGCCGTGCCGGAAGAGGACCTCGGCGCGGTAGACGTTGCCGACGCCGGCCACGATCTTCTGGTCCATGAGCAGCGCGGCGATCGTCGTACGGCTGCGGGAGATCCTGCGGTAGGCGGTGTCCGGGTCGGCGTCGTCGCGCAGCGGGTCGGGGCCGAGCCGGTCGTGCACGGCCCGCTTCCCGGCGTCCGTGATCAGGGCGCAGGTCGTGGGACCGCGCAGGTCGGCGTAGGAGGTGCCGGTCGCGAGCCGGAGCCGGACGGTGTCGGTCGGCGGGGGCGCCGGGGCGTCCCCGAAGCCGACCTTGCCGAAGAGACCGAGGTGGATGTGGACCCAGTCGGCGTCCCGGAAACGCAGGAAGAGATGTTTGCCGTGGGCCTCGGTGGCCGTGAGCACGGCGCCGTCCAGCAGGTCCGCGGCGTCGGAGAACTTGCCCTGGGGGCTGGTGACGCGGGGCGCCGTGCCCAGGAAGCGGGCGGCGTAGTCCTGTGCCAGCCGGTGGATCGTGTGCCCCTCTGGCACGGTGTTCCTGTTCCTTCCAGCCCCAGGGGGAGGCTCAGTCCTGCTGCGGGTGGTGGGCCGGGATCGGGGGCAGCTCGCCGGTCGCCTCATATGCGGACAGCATGTCGATGCGGCGGATGTGGCGCTCGTCACCGGAGAACGGGGTGCTGAGGAAGACCTCGACGAACTTGGTCGCCTCCTGCGTGCTGTGCATGCGCGCACCCACGGCCACCACGTTGGCGTCGTTGTGCTGCCGGCCGAGCGAGGCGGTCTCCTCGCTCCAGGCCAGGGCCGCCCGCACGCCCTTCACCTTGTTCGCGGCGATCTGCTCGCCGTTGCCGGAGCCGCCGATCACGACACCGAGTCCGTCCGGGTCCGCGGCGGCCTTCTCGGCGGCCCGCAGGCAGAAGGGCGGGTAGTCGTCCTGGGCGTCGTAGACGTGCGGTCCGCAGTCGACGGGCTCGTGCCCGGCGGCCTTGAGCCACTCGACGAGGTGGTTCTTGAGTTCGTAGCCCGCATGGTCCGAGCCGAGGTACACGCGCATGCCACGAGTGTGACACGCCCGCACCGGGGCAGCAGCTCCGGGTACCGGCCCCCGCAGCCCCGGGTGCCTGCGCCGGAAATGTGAGCCAGGCCATTGAAGCTCAAGGGAACCTCAAGTAACAATCTGGAATCAGAGGTTCCCCAATCGATTCGCCTCAGATTCACTGGACCGCCTCGTACACCGCTCGTGCGAGGCCCCGTACACCGCCGTACCACGGCGCCCGCCGCGTACGGGAAACGCTCCACCGGCGCAAAGGAAATCCGTCCCATGACCCCTGGTTCCGGACTTCAAGCAGGTCTCAAGAACCGTCACCTGTCGATGATCGCCATCGGTGGTGTGATCGGTGCCGGACTCTTCGTAGGCTCGAGCACCGGCATCGCCACCGCCGGTCCCGGCATCCTCCTGTCGTACGCCCTCGTCGGCACGCTCGTCGTGCTGGTGATGCGGATGCTGGGCGAGATGTCCGCCGCGAACCCCACCTCCGGCTCCTTCTCCGCCCACGCCGACCGCGCGCTCGGCAGCTGGGCCGGATTCTCCATCGGCTGGCTGTACTGGTTCTTCTGGGTCGTCGTGCTCGCCGTCGAGGCGACCGCCGGTGCCAAGATCCTCGAAGGCTGGGTCCCGGCCGTCCCGCAGTGGGGCTGGGCGCTGATCGTGATGTTCGTGCTGACCGCCACCAACCTGGTCTCCGTCGGCTCCTACGGCGAGTTCGAGTTCTGGTTCGCCGGCATCAAGGTGGTGGCGATCGGCGCGTTCATCGTCATCGGCCTGCTCGCCGTCTTCGGCGTCCTGCCGGGTGCCCACACCGACCAGGCGAGCTTCGGCAACCTGACCGGTCACGGCGGTTTCCTGCCACACGGTCCGGGCGCGATCCTCACCGGTGTGCTGCTGGTCGTCTTCTCCTTCATGGGCAGTGAGATCGCCACCCTGGCGGCCGGCGAGTCGGAGAACCCGCAGCGCGCGGTCACCAAGTCGACCAACAGCATCATCTGGCGTATCGGCGTCTTCTACCTCGGCTCGATCCTCGTCGTGGTCTCGCTGGTCCCGTGGAACGACCCGGCCATCGCCAAGGACGGCTCCTACGTCGCCGCGCTGAACTCCCTGGGCATCGCGCACGCCGGCGAGATCATGAACGTCATCGTGCTGACCTCGGTGCTGTCGTGCCTCAACTCCGGCCTGTACACGGCCTCCCGGATGGCGTTCTCGCTCGGCCAGCGCGGTGACGCCCCGAAGGCCTTCGCCCGGACCACCTCCCGCGGTGTGCCGATGACGGCGATCCTGGCCTCGGTCGTCTTCGGTTTCGTGGCGGTGTTCTTCAACTACAAGTTCCCGGACACCGTCTTCCTGTTCCTGCTCAACTCCAGTGGCGCCGTGGCCCTGTTCGTCTGGCTGGCGATCTGCTTCTCGCAGCTGCGGATGCGCAGGATCATCCAGCGCGAGGCGCCGGAGAAGCTCGTCGTGAAGATGTGGCTGTACCCGTACCTGACCTGGGCCACGGCCGCGCTGATCGTGTTCGTCCTCGGTTACATGCTCACCGACACGGAGGGCCCGAGCAGCGGCCGCAAGACCGTGCTGCTGTCGCTGGCGGTGGCCGCGATCGTGATCGCCATCGCCTTCGTGAAGCAGAAGGTGACGGCGGGCCGCGCGGCCGAGGCGCCCGCGGTCGAGGCGCCCGACAAGGTCCCCACGGCCTGACCGGCACTCCTCTTCCGGCTCACCGCAGAAGCACCGGGGCCGCATGGTCCGACGGTTCAGCGCGGCCCAAGGGGCCCCCGGGGTGGCCCGCGGGGGGGGGGCGGGGGGGGGGCAGGTGGGGGGCGTGA
>NZ_JBEOTD010000038.1:0-84446 GCF_040426375.1 Streptomyces sp. NPDC096012 | reverse complement strand
GGTGCGGGCCCCGGCCGACTACCGGTGCCGCGTCGGCCCGCGGGCCGGTCTGACGCGCCGGACCGGCCCGGCGGCGGACGCGTCACCCGCCCGCGATCCGGCGTCGGTCGGACGCCGACGCAAGAGCCGGCCGGACGCCGACGCCGGGCAGGAGGCAGTCAGGCGCCGACGCCCTGCAGGAGTTGGTCAGGCGCCGATGGCGTGCAAGAGCCGGCCGGACGCCGACGCCGGGCAGGAGCCGGTCAGGCGCCGACGCCGTACAGGAGTCGGTCAGGCGCCGATGGCGTGCAGGCCGCCGTCGACGTGGATGATCTCGCCCGTGGTCTTGGGGAACCAGTCGCTCAGCAGGGCGACGACGCCCTTGCCGGCCGGCTCCGGGTCCTTCAGGTCCCACTCCAGCGGGGACCGGCTGTCCCAGACGGAGGCCAGGTCACCGAAGCCGGGGATGGACTTGGCGGCCATGGACCCGATCGGGCCGGCCGAGATCAGGTTGCAGCGGATGTTCTGCTTGCCCAGGTCGCGCGCCATGTAGCGGCTGGTGGCCTCCAGGGCCGCCTTGGCCGGGCCCATCCAGTCGTACTGCGGCCAGGCGTACTGGGCGTCGAAGGTGAGGCCGACGACCGAGCCGCCGTTCTGCATCAGCGGCAGGCAGGCCATGGTCAGCGACTTCAGGGAGAACGCCGAGACGTGCATGGCGGTGGAGACCGACTCGAACGGCGTGTTGAGGAAGTTGCCGCCGAGCGCGTCCTGCGGGGCGAAGCCGATGGAGTGGACGATGCCGTCGAGGCCGCCCAGCTCCTCGCCGACGACGTCGGCCAGACGCGCGAGGTGCTCCCCGTTCGTCACGTCCAGCTCGATGACCTTGGTCGGCTTCGGCAGCTTCTTGGCGATGCGCTCGGTCAGCGTGGGCCGCGGGAACGCGGTCAGGATGATCTCGGCGCCCTGCTCCTGGGCGAGCTTGGCGACGTGGAAGGCGATGGAGGACTCCATCAGCACGCCCGTGATCAGGATGCGCTTGCCCTCGAGGATTCCGCTCATGGTGTTCAGTGACCCATTCCCAGTCCGCCGTCAACGGGAATGACGGCTCCAGTGATGTACGAGGCGTCGTCCGAGGCGAGGAACCGCACCGTCGCGGCGATCTCCTCCGGCTGCGCGTAACGGCCGAGCGGCACCTGGGAGACGATGCTCTCGCGCTGCTCGTCCGTGAGCGCCTTGGTCATGTCGGTGTCGACGAAGCCGGGCGCGACGACGTTGAAGGTGAGGTTGCGCGAGCCCAGCTCACGGGCGAGGGAGCGCGCGAAGCCGACCAGGGCGGCCTTGGAGGCGGCGTAGTTCGCCTGACCCGCCGAGCCGAGCAGGCCGACCACGGAGGAGATGAGGACGACGCGGCCCTTCTTGGCGCGCAGCATGCCGCGGTTGGCGCGCTTGACGACACGGAAGGTGCCGGTGAGGTTGGTGTCGATGACCGAGGTGAAGTCCTCCTCGGACATGCGCATCAGCAGCTGGTCCTTGGTGACGCCGGCGTTGGCGACCAGGACCTCGACGGGACCGTGCTGCTCCTCGATCTCCTTGTAGGCCTGCTCCACCTGCTCCGAGTCGGTGATGTCGCACTTGACGGCGAGGAAACCGGCCGGCGGCTCACCCGAGCGGTACGTGATCGCGACCTTGTCACCGGCGTCGGCGAACGCGCGGGCGATGGCGAGGCCGATGCCCCGGTTTCCTCCGGTGACGAGAACCGAGCGGCTCAACGGATCACCCTTTCGATAGCGGTCTGATGCGGTCGGACAATCCGCCCGGGCACCTGGATGACAGGCGGCTTCATCGAAAACCTATCGGTAGCGCCCCTGCCGTGGGCAATCGGGCACCGACAGTGGCGCGGGGGTGTCACTGTCGGGTCCCTACAGATCGGGTCCGCTCCGGGACCGAAAGGGTGTGGTCCGCGGGACCGCTCGCGCGACATGATCGGAGGCCACAGGCCACGACAGCAGGGAGACCTCGGTGCCTCATTCCATCGACGAAGCCTTCACGGCGCTTCCCCTACGGGCCCTCGCCGACGCCGCGCTCGCCCGCGCGCGTGCGCTGGGGGCCGAGCACGCGGACTTCCGGTTCGAGCGGGTGCGCAGCGCGTCCTGGCGGCTCAGGGACGCGAGGCCCGCGGGATCGTCGGACACCACCGACCTGGGGTACGCGGTCCGGGTCGTGCACGGCGGTACGTGGGGCTTCGCCTCCGGAGTGGACCTCACCATGGACGCCGCCGCGCGGGTCGCCGCCCAGGCGGTGGCCATGGCCAAGCTCTCCGCGCAGGTGATCAGTGCGGCGGGGTCGAAGGAGCGGGTGGAGCTGGCCGCCGAGCCCGTGCACGCCGAGAAGACGTGGGTCTCGGCGTACGAGATCGACCCGTTCACGGTGCCCGACGAGGAGAAGGCCGCGCTGCTGGCGGAGTGGAGCGCGCGGCTGCTGGCCGCGAACGGCGTGAACCACGTGGACGCCTCGCTGCTGACCGTGCACGAGAACAAGTTCTACGCGGACACGGCCGGCACCGTGACGACCCAGCAGCGGGTGCGGCTGCATCCGCAGCTGACGGCGGTGTCCGTGGACGAGTCCAGCGGGGAGTTCGACTCGATGCGGACCCTCGCGCCGCCGGCCGGACGCGGCTGGGAGTACCTGACCGGGACGGGCTGGGACTGGGACGCCGAGCTGGAGCGGATGCCGGAGCTGCTCGCCGAGAAGATGCGGGCGCCGAGCGTGGAGCCGGGCCTGTACGACCTGGTGGTCGATCCGTCCAATCTGTGGCTGACCATCCACGAGTCGGTCGGGCACGCCACCGAGCTGGACCGCGCCCTCGGCTACGAGGCCGCCTACGCCGGCACCTCCTTCGCCACCTTCGACCAGCTGGGCAAGCTCCGGTACGGCTCCGAGCTGATGAACGTCACCGGTGACCGCACCGCCGAGCACGGCCTCGCGACCATCGGGTACGACGACGAGGGCGTCGAGGCGCAGTCCTGGGACCTGGTGAGGGACGGCACGCTGGTGGGCTACCAGCTGGACCGGCGGATCGCCCGGCTGACCGGGTCCGAGCGGTCCAACGGGTGCGCGTACGCCGACTCCCCGGCCCATGTGCCGGTGCAGCGCATGGCCAACGTCTCGCTGCGGCCGGACCCGGCCGGGCTGTCCACCGAGGGCCTGATCGGGGGGGTCGACCGGGGCATCTACGTCGTCGGCGACCGGTCCTGGTCGATCGACATGCAGCGCTACAACTTCCAGTTCACCGGGCAGCGGTTCTTCAAGATCGAGAACGGGCGGATCACGGGACAGCTGAAGGACGTGGCCTACCAGGCGACGACGACCGACTTCTGGGGGTCCATGGCGGCCGTCGGCGGCCCGCAGACCTACGTCCTCGGGGGCGCCTTCAACTGCGGCAAGGCCCAGCCTGGGCAGGTCGCCGCCGTCTCGCACGGCTGCCCCTCGGCCCTCTTCAAGAGCGTCAACATTCTGAACACCACGCAGGAGGCCGGTCGATGAGCGTCCGCACCAACAAGCCGCACGAGGTCGTCGAGCAGGCCCTCGCGCTGTCCCGGGCCGACGGCTGTGTCGTCATCGCGGACGAGCACTCCACCGCCAACCTGCGCTGGGCCGGCAACGCGCTCACCACGAACGGTGTGACGCGCGGCCGTACGCTCACCGTGATCGCGACCGTGGACGGCAGGGAGGGCACCGCCTCCGGTGTCGTGTCCAGGTCGGCCGTCACAGCGGACGAACTGGAACCCCTGGTCCGTGCCGCCGAGGCGGCGGCGCGCGGGGCCGGGCCGGCCGAGGACGCCCAGCCGCTGGTCCGCGGCGTGCCCGAGTCGCCGGACTTCACGGACGCGCCCGTCGAGACCTCCTCCGCGGTGTTCGCCGACTTCGCCCCGGCGCTCGGCGAGGCCTTCGCACGCGCGCGTGCGGGCGGCCGGGAGCTGTACGGCTTCGCCAACCACGAGCTGGTGTCGACGTACGTGGGTACCTCCACCGGGCTGCGCCTGCGCCACGACCAGCCCACGGGGACGCTGGAGCTGAACGCCAAGTCGCCGGACCGCGCGCGCTCGGCGTGGGCCGGCCGGTCCACCCGGGACTTCAAGGACGTCGACCCCGCGGCGCTCGACGCCGAACTGGCCGTACGGCTCGGCTGGGCCGAGCGGCGCGTGGAGCTGCCCGCCGGCCGGTACGAGACGCTGCTGCCGCCGACCGCGGTCGCGGACCTGCTGATCTACCAGCTGTGGTCGGCGTCCGGCCGGGACGCGGCCGAGGGCCGGACGGTGTTCTCCAGGCCGGGTGGCGGCACGCGGGTCGGCGAGAAGCTCTCCGAGCTGCCGCTCACCCTGCGCAGCGACCCGGACGAGCCCGGCCTCGAGTGCCCGCCCTTCGTGGTCGCCCACTCCTCGGGCGGCGACCAGTCGGTGTTCGACAACGGGCTGCCGGCGCACGCCACCGAGTGGATCGGCGAGGGCGTGCTCAGGAACCTGACGACCACCCGGCACAGCGCGGCCCTGACCGGGCTGCCGGTCGCCCCGGCACCCGGCAACCTGATCCTGGACGGCGGGACCGACCGCTCCCTGGAGGAGATGGTCGCGGACACCGGGTACGGGCTGCTGCTGACCTGCCTGTGGTACATCCGCGAGGTCGACCCGGCGACGCTGCTGCTGACGGGTCTGACCCGGGACGGCGTCTACCTCGTGGAGAACGGCGAGGTGACCGGCCAGGTGAACAACTTCCGGTTCAACGAGTCGCCGGTGGACCTGCTGGGCCGGGCCGTGGAAGCGGGGCGCACGGAGAAGACGCGGGAGTGGAGCGACTGGTTCACCCGGGCCGCGATGCCGGCGCTGCGGATCCCCGATTTCAACATGAGCTCTGTCAGCCAGGGCGTATAACCTCGTAGTCGGCTGTCACCCGACCGCCCCAGGATCCCCGAGGAGACACGAGAACCGTGACGGACATCGTCGACGAGCTGAAGTGGCGTGGGCTGTTCGCCCTGTCCACCGACGAGGACGCCTTGCGCAAGGCGCTCGCGGACGGTCCCGTCACGTTCTATTGCGGTTTCGACCCGACGGCGCCGTCCCTGCACGTGGGGCATCTGGTGCAGGTGCTCACCGTGCGCCGGCTCCAGCAGGCCGGGCACCGGCCGCTGGCTCTGGTGGGCGGCGCCACGGGCCTGATCGGCGACCCGCGCCCGACCGCGGAGCGCACGCTGAACGACCCGGAGACGGTGGCCGGCTGGGTCGGCAGGCTGCGCGGCCAGATCGAGCCGTTCCTGTCCTTCGAGGGCGAGAACGCGGCCGTCATGGTCAACAACCTCGACTGGACCGCGAACCTGTCCGCGATCGAGTTCCTGCGGGACATCGGCAAGCACTTCCGGGTCAACAAGATGCTGACGAAGGACTCCGTGGCCCGCCGCCTGGAGTCCGACCAGGGCATCAGCTACACCGAGTTCAGCTACCAGCTGCTGCAGGGCATGGACTTCCTGCAGCTGTACCGGCGCTACGGCTGCACGCTCCAGCAGGGCGGCAGCGACCAGTGGGGCAACCTGACGGCCGGTCTCGACCTGATCCACCGGCTGGAGCCGGGCGCCGACGTGCACGCCCTGGCCACTCCGCTGATGACGAAGGCCGACGGCACCAAGTTCGGCAAGACCGAGGGCGGCGCGGTCTGGCTCGACCCGGAGATGACGACGCCGTACGCGTTCTACCAGTTCTGGCTGAACGTGGACGACCGCGACATCGCCAAGTACATGCGCATCCTGTCCTTCCGGTCCCGTGAGGAGCTGGAGGAGCTGGAGCGGCAGACCGAGGAGCGGCCGCAGGCCCGCGCGGCGCAGCGCGCGCTCGCCGAGGAGCTGACGACGCTGGTGCACGGCGCCGACCAGACGGCCGCGGTGATCGCCGCGTCCAGGGCGCTGTTCGGTCAGGGCGAGCTGGCGGAGCTGGACGGCGCGACGCTGGCGGCGGCGCTGTCCGAGGTGCCGCACGTCCGGGTCACCGAGCTGGGTCCGGTGGTGGACCTGTTCGCCGAGGTCGGGCTGGTCGCCAGCAAGTCCGCCGCGCGGCGGACGGTGAAGGAGGGCGGGGCCTACGTGAACAACACGAAGGTCGCCTCCGAGGACGCCGTCCCGGCCAGGGAGGACCTGCTGGACGGGCGCTGGCTGGTGCTGCGCCGCGGGAAGAAGAACCTCGCCGCGGTGGAGGTCGTCGCCGGGTGACGCGGTGAGGGGCGCGCTCCGGCGCGGACGGCGGTGCTTCGGCGCGGCCCGCGCGGCCGCGCCCCTTCCGGGCCCTGTCCTCAGCGTGGTCCCCGGTTCACGCCCGCTGGTGCTTCCTCTTGCCCAGTGTCGCCATGTAGAGGGCGTCCACGGCGGCGACGATGATGATCGCCGCCACGAGCTGGAAGATGTGCCGGCTCCAGTCGATGCCCCGGGTCGCCTCGACGCCGACGGCGCGGGCGATGGCGTTGCCCACGATGGCGCCGAGGATGCCGCAGATGGTGGTCAGCCACAGGGGACTGTGCTGCTTGCCCGGGATGATCGCCTTGGCGATCAGACCCAGCACGAATCCCACGATGATCGCCCACAACCAGCCCATGGCTGCCTCCTCGTACGGCTCGACGTGAGCAGTACGGTCAGTCTGGGTCGGCCCGCCGTGCGGCGCACGTCGGGTTCCCCCGTACGTGCGGGGCGGGCGGCGCCGGCCCGGGCGGAGGGCGCCCCGGTCTCGTGGGCGGCGGCGACCCGGCGTACCGTGGAATGTGTCCTGGCCCGGTCTCCCCGCCGGGAACGGACGACGGTACGGGGCGGGGAGAGTCCGATGCGGGCGGATGGTGGAACGTGACGCGGAGACAGCACGGCGGAGGCGTCCAGGTGTTCCGGATCACCGGCGCCCGTACGGGACTCGCCGAGGACGTTCGGGGCCGGCAGCGGCGGTACGTCATCTCGATGGCGATCCGCACCCTGTCCGTCATCCTGGCGGTCACGCTGTGGAACGTCGAACGGTACGTCGCGATCGTGGCCCTGGTGGCGGGTGCGCTGCTGCCGTACATCGCCGTGGTGATCGCGAACGCGGGCCGGGAACGGCCGCCGTCCCTGCCCTCGACGTTCGTCACCGCGCCGATGCGCCCGGCGATCGCGCCGCCGCGGCCCCAGGACGAACCGGCGGATCCCGCGGCGGAGGACGTGCGGGCCGAACCGGCGGCCGGGGTGCCGGGTGAGCCGTCGGCCCCGGCGTGACCATGGCGCGCCGGCAGGACCGTGGCGCGCGGGCGTGACCGTGACGGCCGCGCACGACTGCGGCGGGCGTGCCGGAAGCGGAACGATGCCACGCAAGCTCAAGAAAAGCTCAGATCAATCCTGCAGTTCCGGTGCCGGGCGGCGGGTGACCCGTGACATACTGCGTACGCGCTCCGCATCCCCCGTCGGAGCGACGGACCGACGCCGGGCAGCTCCCCCCGTGGCTGCTCGGCGTCGCCTTTTCCGGGCCGTTCTCGTGCGCCGAACACGAGACGAATATGCGAGTGACGAGAACCTGTGAGTGACGAGACGCCGATCTGCTCCGCCAAGGGCTGCCACGCCCCCGCCCTGTGGGTGCTGGCGTGGAACAACCCGAAGATCCACACGCCGGAGCGGCGCAAGACCTGGCTCGCGTGCGAGGAGCACCGCGAGCATCTGTCGCAGTTCCTCGGGGTGCGCGGCTTCCTGAAGGACGTCGTGGAATTCGCGGACTGGCAGGCGCCGGAGGCGTCCTAGCCGCCGATCGCCGACATGGGCCGGTCGGGCTGCACGAACGACGGGTCGTCCAGGCCCGCGCCCGCCTTCTTGCCCCACATCGCCAGCCGCCAGATCCGGGCGATCTCCTCGTCGGGGGCGCCGGAGCGCAGGGCGGCGCGGAGGTCGGTCTCCTCGGTGGCGAACAGGCAGGTCCGTATCTGGCCGTCGGCGGTCAGGCGGGTGCGGTCGCAGGCCGCGCAGAACGGGCGGGTGACCGAGGCGATCACGCCGACCCGGTGCGGGCCGCCGTCGACCAGCCAGCGCTCCGCCGGGGCCGAGCCGCGCTCGTCCGCGCCCTCGTCGGTGAGGTCGAAGCGGGTGCGCAGGGAGGCGAGGATGTCCCCGGCGGTGACCATGCCCTCGCGCTTCCAGCCGTGCTGGGCGTCCAGCGGCATCTGCTCGATGAACCGCAGTTCGTAGTCGTGCTCGACGGCCCAGGCCAGCAGGTCGGAGGCCTCGTCGTCGTTCAGGCCCGGCATCAGGACCGAGTTGACCTTGACCGGGGTGAGGCCCGCCTCGCGGGCGGCCTCGAGGCCTTCGAGGACGTCCTTGTGGCGGTCGCGGCGGGTGAGGGTCTTGAAGACGTCGGGGCGGAGGGTGTCGAGGGAGACGTTCACCCGGTCCAGGCCCGCCGCCTTCAGGGCGGCCGCGGTGCGCTTCAGGCCGATGCCGTTCGTCGTGAGGGACATCTGGGGGCGGGGGGCGAGCGCCGCCACGCGCTCGACGATGCCGACCAGGCCGGGGCGCAGCAGCGGCTCACCGCCGGTGAAGCGGACCTCCTCGATGCCGAGCGTGCGGACCGCGATGTCGATCAGGCGCACGATCTCGTCGTCGGTGAGCAGGTCGGGCTTGGCCAGCCACTGCAGTCCCTCCTCGGGCATGCAGTAGGTGCAGCGCAGATTGCACCTGTCGGTCAGCGAGACCCTCAGGTCGGTGGCCACTCGGCCGTACGTGTCGATGAGCACGTGGGCCCCCTCCCTCTGCCGGTCACTCGTCCCGGTCACCTTGAGTCGTCGGTGAGTCGTCCGTCACCTGTGAGCCTACGTGACGCCACTGACGCCGACAGCGGCCCGATCCCACGAGGTGGGGCGGGGCCGCGTCGTAGGACCGTACAGTCCCGCACGACGCGGCCGCCCGTACGAACACTCAGTGCGCTCCCGTGCCGGTCAGGGACCGCACCTCCAGTTCGGCGTACTTGCCGGCGTCCGGGACCTCCTTCGACAGCAGGGTGCCCAGTACGCCGAGGAGGAAGCCGACCGGGATGGAGATGATCCCGGGGTTCTCCAGCGGGAACCAGTGGAAGTCGACGTCGGGGAACATCGAGGTCGGCTTGCCGGAGACCACCGGTGAGAACAGGACCAGGCCGACCGCGGTGACCAGGCCGCCGTAGATCGACCACAGGGCGCCCGAGGTGGTGAAGCGCTTCCAGAACAGGCTGTAGAGGATGGTCGGCAGGTTGGCCGAGGCCGCGACCGCGAAGGCGAGGGCCACGAGGCCGGCCACGTTCAGGTCGCGGGCGAGGGCGCCGAGGACGATCGAGACGGCGCCGATGCCGACGGTGGCCCAGCGGGCCGCGCCGAGTTCCTGTTTCTCGGTGGCCCCGCCCCTCTTGATGACGTTCGCGTAGATGTCGTGCGCGAAGGAGGAGGACGAGGCCAGGGTCAGGCCGGCGACGACCGCGAGGATGGTCGCGAAGGCGACGGCCGAGATGGTGGCGAGCAGGACGGCGCCCCAGTTGGAGTCCACTCCCCCGAGATGGAGCGCGAGGAGCGGGGCGGCGGTGTTGCCCGCCTTGTTGGAGGCGATGATCTCGTCCGGTTTGATCAGTGCCGCGGCGCCGAACCCGAGGGCGAGGGTCATCAGGTAGAAAGCGCCGATCAGGCCGATCGCCCAGATCACGGACTTCCGGGCGGCCTTGGCGGTGGGCACCGTGTAGAAGCGGATCAGGATGTGCGGCAGGCCCGCGGTGCCGAGGACCAGGGCGATGCCGAGCGAGATGAAGTCCAGCTTGGTGGTGCCCGTGGCGCCGTACTTCAGGCCGGGTTCGAGGAACGCCGAGCCCTTGCCGCTGTTCTCGGCGGCCTTGCCGAGCAGGTCCGAGACGTTGAAGTGGAACTTGAGCAGGACCAGGAAGGTCAGCAGCAGGGCGCCGACGATCAGCAGCACCGCCTTGACCATCTGGACCCAGGTGGTGCCCTTCATGCCGCCGATGGTGACGTACACGATCATCAGGACGCCGACCAGGGCGACGATGCCGATCTTGCCGCCGTCGCTGGTGATGCCCAGCAGGAGGGAGACGAGGACGCCGGCGCCCGCCATCTGGGCCAGCAGGTAGAAGATCGAGACGACGATCGTGGAGGTGCCGGCGGCCGTGCGGACGGGCCGCTGGCGCATCCGGTAGGCCAGCACGTCGCCCATCGTGTAGCGGCCGGAGTTGCGCAGGGGTTCGGCGACCAGGAGCAGGGCGACGAGCCAGGCGACGAGGAAGCCGATGGAGTACAGGAAGCCGTCGTAGCCGAAGAGGGCGATGGCGCCGGCGATGCCGAGGAAGGACGCGGCGGACATGTAGTCGCCGGAGACGGCGAGGCCGTTCTGGAATCCGGTGAACTGCCGTCCGCCGGCGTAGAAGTCGGCCGCGTCCTTGGTCTGGCGGCCCGCCCAGACGGTGATGACGAGGGTCGCCGCGACGAACACCGCGAAGAGCGTGATGATCAGCGTCCGGTGCTGGCTCGCCTCGCCGGCGGCCAGCAGCGTGTGCGGTACGGGGCTCATGCTCGGCCCTCCGTCCGGGACTTGATGGCCTCGGCCTTGGGGTCGAGCTTGGCGGCGGCGTGCCGCGCGTACCACCAGGCGATGAGGAAGGTGGTGAGGAACTGTGCGAGGCCCAGGACGAGGGCCACGTTGACGTTGCCCACCACCTTGGTGCCCATGAAGCCGCCCGCGTAGTTGGACAGCAGGACGTACAGCAGGTACCAGGCGATGAAGGCGACGGTCAGCGGGAAGGCGAAGGAGCGGTAGGAGTGGCGCAGTTCTCCGAACTCCGCGCTCTGCTGCACTTCTACGAACTCCTCGGTGGAGGGAAGCGGGGCCCCCGGTGTGGCGGGGGGCGGTGTCTCGGTGGCCACGGAGTCTCCTCGGGTGACGGACGTACGCGTTCTCTGACCTCACTGGACTGCACGGAGTCACGTTACTGGCAGTCATGAATCGACTCCGTGCCGTGATTCCGGGGGGCCACGATCCTGCTGGGCCCCCTGTTCACGGTCACGGCGCCACGCGTGGGGCGGTTCAAGTCCGAGGGGCTCTTTCGGAGACAGGACGCGGAAGATAGCTTCGCCCTGCACCACTCGCCATGTACCTGCCCGGGCACCACCTGTGTCTCGGGCGGTTCCGTATCCAGGACGATGTGGAGATCCCATGGTTCATCTGCGCTCCAGACGCTGGCTCGCGCTCGCCGTGCCGGTCGCTCTGTCACTGACCGCCTCGCTCGGGTTCCTGCCGTCGGCGGCCTCCGCCGCGCCCACCGGGAGCACGGCGGTCCGGGCGGCCGACGGGCCGAACCTCGCGTACGTGGTCAACACCCGCACGGACCACCGCACGATCGAGTCCGTGCGGGGGGAGATCACTCGTCACGGCGGTACGGTCGTGGCGGCCTACGACCGGATCGGTGTGATCGTGGTCCACTCCGCGAACCCGGACTTCGCCTCACGGATCCGTGCGGTGCGCGGGGTCAGTTCGGCCGGTGCCACCCGCACGGCGCCGCTGAGCGCCGCGGGGACCACGGACGAGGGCGCGGTGCAGGTCCTGTCCAAGGCGGAGGCCGCGCGGCTCGCCCGGGGCGCGGCGGCGGGCGAGGAGCCGCTGGAGGCGGACCAGTGGGATCTGCGGGCGATCGGCGCCGACCGGGCCGCGCGGATCGATCCGGGCAGCAGGAGTGTGACCGTCGGGGTGATCGACACGGGCGTCGACGACACCCATCCGGACATAGCGCCGAACTTCTCCGCCGCCCAGTCGGCGAACTGCGTCAGCGGCAAGGCGGACACCACGTACGGCGCGTGGCGGCCGGCGGACGCCGATCACTACCACGGCACCCATGTGGCCGGTGAGATAGCCGCGGCGCGCAACGGCGTCGGGGTGGCGGGGGTCGCCCCCGGCGTGAAGGTCGCGAGCATCACGGTGGCCCAGCCGGACGCGACCTCGCTGTTCTACCCGGAAAGCGTGGTCTGCGCCTTCGTCTTCGCGGCCGACCACGGCATCGAGGTCACCAACAACAGCTACTACGTTGATCCTTGGCTGTACAACTGCATGGATGACCCCGATCAACGTGCCATCGTCGACGCGGTCAACAGGGCCCAGCTGTACGCCCAGCGCAAGGGCACGCTCAATGTGGCCTCCGCGGGCAACTCCAACGACGACCTGGACTCGCACGCGCTGGTGGACGACTCCAGCCCCGACGACTCCACGCCGGGCACCCGGACGGTCGACCCGCACGAGTGCTACGACGTCCCGACCCAGCTGCCCGGTGTGGTGACCGTGAGCGCGGTGGGCGTCAAGGGCGCCAAGTCCTACTACTCCAGCTACGGCGAGGGAGTCGTCGACGTGGCGGGGCCGGGCGGTGACAAGTACCAGATCCCGGACACCCCTTCGAAGAACGGCCGCATCCTGTCCACGCTGCCGAACGACCGGTACGGCTTCCTGCAGGGCACCTCGATGGCCTCTCCGCACGTGGCCGCGGTGGCCGCGCTGCTGAAGTCGTCCCACCCGCACGCCACTCCGGCTCTGCTGCGGGCCCTGCTGAAGGCCCAGGCGGACAACCCGGGCTGCCCGGCCGCCCCGTACGACGGGGACGGCGACGGGATCGTGGACGCGACCTGCGCCGGTGACGAGCACGTCAACGGTTTCTACGGCTATGGCGTCGTCAACGCCCTGCGCGCCGTCAGGTAGCCGTCGCGGCGGGGGTGTTCCCCGAGGACTTTCCGCACGGCACGCTCGTACCGAGAACGAACTGGAGAGAATCGACCCATGACAGCGCCCAAGTCGCGGTACCGTCGCGCACTCGCCGTCCCGGCCGGGATGGCCCTGGCGACGGCACTCGCGGTCCTGCCGAACGTCACCGCCTCCGCCGCGGACGACGCGCCCTCGGCCACCGCCGACGGACCCGCCCTCAGCTACGTCGTCAACGTCCGCCCGGGGCACGGCGTCCCGGCGCACGTGCTGCAGGCGATCACCCGGGCCGGCGGGTCGGTGGTGATCGCGTACGACCGGATCGGCGTGATCGTCGTCCACTCGGCCGATCCCGGCTTCGCCGCGCGGATGCGGACCGTACGCGGAGTGGACTCCGCCGGGGCCACCCGCAACGCGCCCCTGCCCGCCCAGTCCACCACCGACGTGGGCACGCCGAAGGTGCTGGGCACCGAGGAGGTCGCCGGCGTCCGGGCCGCCGACGGTCAGGACCCGCTGGAGCCGCTCCAGTGGGACCTGCCGGCCATCAAGGCGGACAAGGCGCACGAGAAGACCCTGGGCAGCCGGCGGGTCACGGTCGCCGTGATCGACACCGGTGTCGACGACACCCACCCGGACATCGCGCCCAACTTCGACCGGCAGGCCTCCGCCAACTGCGTGTCCGGCAAGCCGGACACGACGGACGGCGCCTGGCGGCCGAGCGCGTCGGAGAGCCCGCACGGCACGCACGTGGCGGGGGAGATCGCCGCCGCGAAGAACGGCGTGGGCGTCACGGGTGTGGCGCCGGGCGTCAAGGTGGCGGGCATCAAGGTCGCCAACCCGAACGGGTACTTCTACACCGAGGCCGTGGTCTGCGGCTTCGTGTGGGCCGCCGAGCACCACGTCGACGTGACCAACAACAGCTACTACACCGACCCGTGGTACTTCAACTGCGCCTCCGACCCCGACCAGAAGGCGCTCGTGGACGCCGTCACCCGGGCCTCGCTGTATGCGGAACGCAAGGGCACGGTCAACGTCGCGGCGGCGGGCAACGAGAACTACGACCTCGCCTCCCACTCGATCACCGACCCGGTCTCGCCGAACGACGGCACCCCGTCGGACCGGGTGATCGACCCGCACGAGTGCTACGACATACCGACCCAGCTGCCCGGCGTCGTGACGGTGTCAGCGACCGGCGCCAAGGGCCTGAAGTCGTCCTTCTCCAACTACGGTCTCGGCGTGGTCGACATCGCCGCGCCCGGCGGTGACTCGACGGCCTACCAGGCGCCGCAGTCCCCGGCCACCAGCGGCCTCATCCTGGGCCCGCTGCCCGGCGGCAAGTGGGGTTACATGGCCGGTACCTCGATGGCGACCCCGCACGTGGCCGGCGTGGCCGCATTGATCAAGTCAACGCATCCGCACGCCCCCGCGGCCCTGGTGAAGGCCCTGCTGTACGCGGAGGCCGACGCCACGCCGTGCACCGACCCCTATGACATCAACAGCGACGGCAAGGTCGACGCCGTGTGCGAGGGGACGCGGAACCGCAACGGTTTCTACGGCTGGGGCACGGCGGACGCGCTGGCGGCGGTGACCGAGTAGGTCCCTGCCCGCCGGAGCCGGACGTCCCCGCCCGGCCGGACACCCCCGCCGGGCGGGTCGTCCATGGCCGGGCAGAGACACATATTGATTCAGTCAATACTGCATAGTGCAGTCATGACTGACATCAAGTACGCGTGGTCCGCGCTGGGCGGCGACCCCGCCCGTCTGGCGCGGCTGACCACGGTGGAGCGGGAGGGCGCGCTCGAGGCGCGCCTTCCCGTTCCGCAGCTGGCCCGGGCGTGCGTCGGCGTGTGTGCGCTGGCGGCCGCGGAACTGGCGGCCCGCCGGGCGGGGCTCGCCGCGGTGCCCGGCGTCGAGATCGACGACGGAGCGGTCGCGACCGCCTTCCACAGCGAGCGTCTCCTCCGGATCGACGGAAGGGCCCCGGTCGCCTTCGCACCGCTGTCGCGGTTCTGGCGGACGGCCGACGGCTGGGTGCGCACGCACGCCAACTACCCCCACCACCGGTCGCGGCTGCTGGGCGCGCTGGGGCTGCCCGCGGACCCCGCGGTACGGGACGTGGCCGCCCGGTTCGCCGAACTCCCCGCCCTGGCGGCGGAGGAGGCCGTCCACCGCGCCGGCGGCCTCGCCGTGGCCCTGCGCACCCCCCAGGAGTGGCGGGCGCACGAGCAGGGCGCCGAGGTGGCAGCCCGGCCGCTGGTCGAGCGGGAGCGCCCGGAGACGTCCCGCCCGCGCGAGCTCCCGCCGCCGGCGCCCGCCACCACTCCCCTGCTGCCCGCCGCCGGACTGCGCGTCCTCGACCTGACCCGGGTGCTGGCCGGCCCGGTCGCCACGCGCACGCTCGCCGTGCTCGGCGCGGACGTCCTGCGCGTGGACGCCCCGTGGCTGCCCGAGCTGCCGGACCTGCACGCCGACACGGGCTTCGGCAAGCGGTCGGCGACCCTCGACCTGGGCAGTGGCCGGGACCGCTTCGAGGAGTTGCTCGGCTCGGCGGACGTCGTGGTCACCGGCTACCGGCCGGGCGCCCTCGACCGCTTCGGACTCGCCCCGGAGGCGCTGATCGCGCGGCGGCCCGGCCTGGTCGTGGCGCAGGTCTCGGCCTGGGGCGCGTACGGGCCCTGGGCCGGGCGGCGCGGGTTCGACAGCCTGGTGCAGGCCGCCACCGGCATCTCGGTGACCGAGGGCTCGGCCGGGGAGCCGGGTGCGCTGCCCGCACAGGCCCTGGACCACGGCACCGGCTATCTGCTGGCCGCGGCCGTGCTGCGGGCGCTGACCGAGCGGTCGTACGACGGACACGGCCGGTGCGTGCGGCTGGCGCTCGCCCGGACCGCGCACTGGCTGACGGACGGGATACGGCCGGCGCCGGCCCCGGGGGCGCCGTACGAGGGCCCGCACGCCCGGCCGGCCGGGGCGAGCGGCCCCCTCGGCCCGCCGGCGCGGGTCGCGGGGACGCCGTACGAGGGTCCGGACGCCTGGCTGGCCGAGACGGACGGCCCGCTCGGCCGGCTGCGGCACGCCCTGTCGCCGGTGTCCTTCGCGGGCGGTCCCGCGGGCCGGACGAGGCCACCGGTGCCCTGGGGCTCGGACACGGCCCGTTGGGGCGCCGGCGAGGAGGCGGGACCGGTCAGAGATCGTTGGTGACGAGCACCTTGAGGGCCGTGCGCCGGTCCATCGCCTTGTAGCCGTCCGGGACGCCCTCGATGCCGACGGTCAGGTCGAAGACCGGCGAGGGGTCGATGGTGCCGGCCAGGACGTCGGGCAGCAGGTCGGGGATGTAGGCGCGGACCGGTGCGACACCGCCGCGCAGGGCGATGTTCCGGTCGAACATGACGCCGAGGTCCAGGCCGGTGCCGCTGCCGTGGGGCACGCCGACGAAGCCGATCGCCCCGCCGGCACGGGTGATGTCGACGGCCGTCCGCATGGACTGCTCGGTGCCGACCGCCTCGACCACGGCGTGCGCGCCCTGGCCGCGGGTGAGTTCACGGACGGCCTCGACGGCCGCTTCGCCGCGCTCGGCGACCACGTCGGTGGCGCCGAAGCGGCGGGCTATGTCGGTGCGGGCCTCGTGCCGGCCCAGCGCGATGATCCGCTCGGCGCCCAGCCGCCTGGCGGCCAGCACCGCGCACAGGCCGACGGCGCCGTCACCGACCACGGCGACGGTGGCACCGGGGCGGGCGCCCGCGCCGAGGGCGGCGTGGTGGCCGGTGCCGAGGACGTCGGACAGGGTGAGCAGAGCGGACAGCAGGTGCTCGTCGGAGGCCGCGTCCTTGGGCAGCTGGACGAGGGTGCCGTCGGCGAACGGCACGCGTACGGCCTCGCCCTGGCCGCCGTCGTAGCCCACCGAACCCCAGAATCCGCCGTGCTCACAGGACGTCGTCAGGCCCTCGCGGCAGTAGTCGCAGACGCCGTCGGACCACATGAAGGGGGCAACCACCAGGTCGCCGCGCCGGACGGTGGACACCTCGGAGCCGGTCCCCTCGACGATGCCGAGGAACTCGTGGCCGATGCGCTGTCCCGGCTGCCGGGCCGCCTCGCCCCGGTACGCCCACAGGTCGCTGCCGCAGATGCAGGCGCGCAGCACCCGCACCACGGCATCGGTGGGCAGCTGCACCACGGGCTCGGGGACGTCCTCCACGCGCATGTCGAACGGGGCGTGGATGGTGGTGGCGCGCATGGCGAGGGTCCTTCTCGTGCGGGGTCGCGTGGTGCGCTCGAAGGGGTGGTCGAGCACACTTCACCGTACGCGGTGGCCCGGGCTTGCGACGCCCAGGGTGACCGGCGCCGGTCACCCGCCCGCCGCCTCCCGGGCGGGCTGCCCGCCGTGCGGCCGACCCCCGCCGCCGACGCACCGCCCACCACGTTGCCCCGGTCACACGCCCACCGCCCCCAGCAGACTGCCCGCCGCGTAGGTGATCCCCATCGCCAGCGCCCCGCCCGCGACGTTGCGCAGGACGGCTCTCCGCGGGTGCGCCGCGCCGAGGCGGGCGCTGGTCCAGCCGGTCAGGACGAGGGCGGCCAGGACGGAGCAGACGGTGACCGCGAGCCGCCAGCCGGCCGGTGGCAGGACGATGGCCAGCAGGGGCAGCAGCGCGCCCACGGTGAACGCCAGGAAGCTCGCCCAGGCCGCGTGCCAGGGGTTGGCCAGCTCGTCCGGGTCGATCCCCAGCTCCACGCGGGCGTGGGCGCGCAGCGCGTCCCGCGCGGTGAGCTGCTCGGCGGCCTCGCGGGCCACCTCGCGGGACAGGCCCCGCTCCCGGAGCAGCTCGGTCAGCTCCTCCAGCTCCAGGTCCGGTTGCTCCGTCAGCTCCCGTCTCTCCGTGGCCAGCGCGGCCATCTCCGAGTCGCGCTGGGTGGAGACGGAGACGTACTCGCCGGCCGCCATGGACATCGACCCGGCGAGCAGGCCGGCCAGACCGGCGGTGAGCAGAGCGGCCCGGCTCCCGGTCGCGCCGGCCACGCCGACGACGAGTCCCGCGGTCGAGACGATGCCGTCGTTCGCGCCCAGCACGGCGGCCCGCAGCCAGTTCAGCCGCGAGCCGAGCACGCCCCCGTGGGCCTCGTCGTGGATGGGTTCCGTCACAGCAGGGAGGATCGCACTCACCGGGCCACCGCACCGGCAGCGACGCCCCCGCGGTGAGCAGCGGGCCGCTCCGGCCGGCCGGTGGCTCCTGCGGCGGTTCCGTGAGCCGCTCCTGACGGAGCGACACCCGCACATTGCCGTCACCGCAACCCTCGATCGGGGCAACGACGCCCCGGGCGACGGGCCCTGGTGCCCGAGACCGTTGTTCCCGCCCGCCCGCCCGCTCCACGACGTCCGCGCACCTGCGGCAGAACGGTGGCACACGTGTACGGCGGCCGAGCGGCCGGACGGTTCCGGTGCCCCGGGGCCGCCCCTGAGGGACCGCGGTGTCAGTCGTGGCCCGTATCCTCATTGACCATGCTCGAAGACCGTGCGACCGCAGTGTCCTCCCCCACCCAGTGGCCGGCCGCGTATCCCCAGGGATACGCGGTCGTTGACGTGGAGACCACCGGCCTTGCCCGGGACGACCGGATCATCTCGGCCGCCGTCTACCGCCTGGACGCGCGCGGCGAGGTGGAGGACCACTGGTACACCCTGGTCAATCCGGAGCGCGATCCGGGCCCCGTGTGGATACACGGCCTGACGAGCGACGTGCTCGAAGGGGCACCGCTGTTCGCGGACGTCGCCGCGGAGTTCGCCGCCCGCCTGGACGGCCGGGTGCTCGTCGCGCACAACGCCGTCTTCGACTGGCAGATGATCGCGCGCGAGTACGCGCGCGTGAGCGGCAAGGCCCCGGTGCGCCAGCGGTTGTGCACCATCGCGCTGTCGAAGGAGCTGGGGCTGCCGCTGCCCAACTTCAGACTGGAGTCGCTGGCGGCGCACTTCGGGGTCGTGCAGCAGCGGGCGCACCACGCGCTGGACGACGCGCGCGTGCTGGCGGAAGCGTTCCGGCCCAGTCTGCTCGCGGCGGCGGCAGGCGGCGTACGGCTGCCCCTGCTGGAGTGCCGGCCGCTGACGGAGTGGTCGGACCGGCCGGTGCCGCGGCAGTCGTCCGGCGGTTACGGCGCCTACCGGCCCGGGACCTGGCGTCCGTCCCGCAAGCGCCCCGCCTGCCCCCACCCCAACCCCGGCCGGTACGAAGAGGGCGGACGGCTCAAACAGGGCATGCGGGTGGCCTTCTCCGGCGACACGTCCACGGAGCGGGACCTGCTCGAGGACCGGGCGACCGAGGCCGGGCTGCACGTGGCCTCCGGCATCTCCCGGCTGACCAGCCTGCTGGTGACCAACGACCCGGACTCGGGCACGTCCAAGACGGTCAAGGCGCGGCAGTTCGGCACGCCGATCGTGGACGAGGCGGCCTTCGGGCAGTTGCTCCGGGACGTGGAGCCCGCCGGGGAGTGACCGCGCGGGCGACCGGATCCCCGACCGGCAGGTAATCGGACGAACGGGTGGTTGACATGCGACTCACCCGGTGGCCACTCGCCCCTCGCCTCGGCGAGGACCCACTCTGTGGCGCATGGCGACATGCGAAGTTTGCGGCAATGACTACGGAATGACCTTCGAGGTCCACGCGCAGGGCGCGGTGCACGTGTTCGACTGCTTCTCCTGCGCGATCCATCGCATGGCCCCCATCTGCGAGCACTGCCGGGTGCAGATCATCGGGCAGGGCGTCGAGGTGGACGGCCACTGGTACTGCGGCGCCCACTGCGCCCGGGCGGAGGGACGGACGGGCGTGGTGGACCGGGTGTGACCCGGTACCCGCGTCATCGCACCCCACGCTCCGGAGGTAACGTCGTGGGGTGCACCGCTACCGCTTCCTGTCGTCCCGCCAGTGGGTGATCCTGACGCTCGTCGCGATCGCGCTGATCCCGACGATGATCAGGCTGGGCTTCTGGCAGCAGCACCGGTACCAGGAGCGCACGGCCCGCAACAACCTGGTCTCCGCCGCCCTGCACGCCAAGCCGGTCCCGGTCGAGGAGCTGACTTCTCCCGGGCACACGGTGAGCAGGACCGAGAAGTACCGCACCGTCACCGCGACCGGCACCTTCGACACCGCCAAGGAGGTCGTCGTCCGGCGCCGGACCAGCTCCGACGGCGAGGTCGGCTTCCACGTCCTCACCCCGTTCGTCCTCACGGACGGCCACGTCCTCCTCGTCAACCGCGGCTGGATCCCCGCGACCGGCGTGCAGACCGCCTTCCCCCGGATCCCCGCCCCGCCGGCCGGCCGGACCACCATCACCGGACGGCTGAAGGCCGACGAGACGACGGCCGCGAGCGGCATCAAGACGGTCAAGGGCCTCCCGGACCGGCAGATCATGCTGATCAACAGCGCGGCAGAGACGCCGCGGCTCGGCGCGAAGGTGCTCGGCGGCTATGTCGAGCAGACGGCGCCCGCGCCCAAGGGCGGCTCCCCGGAGCAGATCTCCGACCCGGGCAGCGAGGACGCCCCGCTGAACTACGCGTACATGATCCAGTGGTGGCTGTTCGCCGCGGCGGTTCCGGTCGGCTGGTGGTGCCTGGTCCGGCGCGAGATCCGCGACCGTGCGGAGGCCACGGCGCAGGAGCAGCCGGAAAAGGGCGAACCGGTCACCGTGTGACCCGCCCGGGAACGGGCCGAGCGAGACCGTGTGACCCGCCCGGGAACCGGCCAAGCGCCACCCTGTGACCCGCCCGGAAACGGGCCAGGGGCCACCGTCTGACCCCGCCCGGGAACCGGCCAAGCGCCACCCTGTGACCCGCCCGGAAACGGGCCAGGGGCCACCGTCTGACCCCGCCCGGGAAAGGGTCGACCGGCCGGGCGAAGGAGGGCCGGCAGCTGTTCGACCGGCTGGTGGGTCCGTGCAAACGACGTGGGCCTGCCGGCCGAGCGGTACGACCCCGTCGAACGGCTGTCAGCTCGGCACCTCCCCGCAGGCGTTCGGCCGCATCGGCCTGGTCGGCACCGCTCTCACACTGTTCGGGGCGGACGAGGCAGGATAGGGCCATGGATCTTGGACTGAAGGACCGGGTGTACGTCGTCACCGGAGCCAGCCGCGGGCTGGGCAACGCGGCCGCGCGGGCGCTCGTCGAGGACGGGGCGAAGGTGGTCATCACCGGGCGGGACGAGCAGCGGGTCGCCGACGCCGCCGCCGAACTGGGCCCCGACGCGGTGGGCATGGCCGTGGACAACGCCGACGCGCAGGCGCCCGAGCGGCTGATCGCGGCCGCCCGCGAGCACTTCGGCGGCTTCGACGGTGTGCTGGTGAGCGTGGGCGGGCCGGTGCCCGGCTTCGTCGCCGACAACACCGACGAGCAGTGGCGGGACGCCTTCGAGACGGTGTTCCTCGGCGCGGTGCGGATGGCTCGCGCGGCGGCGGCCGAGCTGGACGAGGGCGGTGTCATCGGCTTCGTGCTGTCGGGATCGGTGCACGAGCCGATCCCGGGGCTGACCATCTCCAACGGGCTGCGGCCCGGACTCGCCGGGTTCGCCAAGTCCCTGGCGGACGAGCTGGGGCCGCGCGGGATCCGGGTGCTGGGGCTGCTGCCGGCGCGTATCGACACCGATCGCGTGCGCGAGCTGGACAGGCTGTCCGCGGACCCGGAGGCGACCAGGGCCGCCAACGAGTCCCGGATCCCGCTGCGGCGGTACGGAAGGCCCGAGGAGTTCGGGAAGGTGGCCGCCTTCCTGCTGTCTCCGGCGGCCTCCTATCTGACCGGGATCATGGTGCCGGTCGACGGCGGTATGCGGCGCGGGTTCTGAGGCCGGCCTTCCCGGCGACGGTCGAGTGACTCTCTCCGACCGTCAAGTCACCCTTCCGGCACGGTGCCTGGCGGTGCCCAGTCGTACCTCCGCCGGGAGGGACGCCAGCCCGGCGGACCGGCGTGCGTGGGCCAGGGCCCGGGCCGTGAAGTCGTGCAGGGCCGTCGCCGGGGCCACGCCCGCCTCCAGTCGCAGCCCGGCCGCCGCCGTCGGCGCGGTGCGCCGGCCGCGCAGATGGATCCGGGCATGGGCCACGCCGGGCTGCCGGGCCGCGTCCTGCGTCAGCGCCGACTGCAGGGCCCGGCCGCGCAGCCGGGCCCCCTCGCCGTCGCCGGTCCCGACCAGGATCTCGGCCGGGCGGCGCGGGCGCAGGACCGAGACGAACCAGGCCAGGGCGAGCAGCACGAGGATCGCCAGGGCGGCGATGACCGCCGGCCACCACCAGCCGGCGCTCCGCCAGCGCGTGCGCTCGGCCCTGCTGAGCAGGACGTCGTGCGCGCCGGAGTGGATCCACCAGTGTGGCGGCGGTGCGCCCAGGCCGACGGCCAGCACCGATCCGCCGAGCGCCAGCAGCAACAGTCCGGCCAGGCCGGTCAGTACACGGTTCACGCCGCCCTCGCGCATCCGCCTCAGTCCCTTCGTCCGGGCCGGCGGACGCGCACCCGCAGCGCGGGCGGGCGGGCCAGCCCGAGTCCCCGGACCGCGTCGGTGAGCACGGCGTCCAGATCGGCGTGTACGTCGTCGAGGTCGCGGAAGTGCGAGACGGCCCGGACGTCCGCCCTCCTGCGGCGCATCCGCACCCGCGCCGCCCGCACGCCGGAGACGTCCATCGCCCGGTCGCGCAGCAGCAGAGCGGCCGCGTCGCGCCGCAGCCCCGCGCGGACGTCCGGGTGCGGGCTCCGCATCGGCAACAGGGCACGCAGGCCGGGGGTGCCGGCGAGCACGAGCAGCCACAGGCCGAGCAGGGCGGTGACGCCCGCACCGGTCAGCACCCAGACGTCGTCCAGGGGGCGCTCGGCGAGCTGCCGGGCCAGGAACCGGCGCCACCGCATGGCGGGACGCCCGGCCCGTACGGCGGCGATGTCGTACAGGAGCAGGCCCGCACCGGCCGCCACGAGCAGGGCGACGACGCCCGCCGGGACCCGCCGCGCCGACCACAGACGGCGGCCGGGACCGGGAAGGGGCGGCGGGGCCTCACGGGCGCCGGGAACGGCCTCTCCTCGCACGGCGCCCTCGCTCGGCCGGGGCCCGCCCACGGCTTGCTCGTCCGGGGGCCCGCCCGTGGCGTCCTCGTTCGGCCGGGGGCCGCCCACGACGTCCTCGCTCGGCCGGGTCCCACTCACGCCGTCCTCGCTCAGGGGCCCGCCCGTGGCGTCCTCGTTCGGCCGGGTCCCGCTCACGGCGTCCCCGTTCGGCCGGGGGCCGCCCACGACGTCCTCGCTCGGCCGGGTCCCACTGACGCCGTCCTCGCTCGGGGGCCCGCCCACGGCGTCCTCGTTCGACCCGGGCCCGCTCACGGCGTCCTCCCGTGCGGGGCGCCGGGCACCGGGGCCAGGTGCAGCCGCTCCACCAGGACGGCGACCTCCGGCACGTCCATGCTCGTCAGCGCGCCCACCCGCTCGGTGATCCGGCGGCGTACGGCGGCGCAGCGGGCGCCGATGTCGCAGGGGTATCCGAGATCGACCTCGACGCGGACGCGGGCACTCTCCCGGTGGACGACGACCGTGGCGTGCGGGGGCGTCGCGCCGGGGGGCGTCGGGCCGAGCGCCTCGCGGGCGGCCTGAGCGGCGATCCTGGCCACGACCCGGTCGGCGATCCGGGTGGCGCCGCGTTCACCGGGCGGCACCAGGTCGAGGGGTCGGCGTGCCGTGCCGGTCTCCGTCCGCACGGCGGTCACCGGCGCCGGTCGCGCCGGTCGCCGCGGGTGCGGAAGAGGTCACCGAGGTCCAGGTCCCCCTCCGCGAACCGGCCGGCGACGAAGCCGACCGCGCCCAGGGCCGCCACCAGCAGGAAGGCGCCGAAACCACCGAAGTAGCCGGCGAACCCCAGCGCCATTCCGGCGATCATGCCGACCACGGCCATGCTCATGCAGCACTCCTCGGTTCGTCGGGCGGGCGGCGGCGGGTGCCGGGCCTCAGTGGATCCGCGGCTCCGGCTCCTCGTCCTCTTCCTCGGGCAGTTTTACGTCGCTGACCGCGATGTTGACCTCGACCACTTCGAGTCCGGTCATGCGTTCCACGGCGGCGATCACGTTCTCCCGTACGGCGCGGGCGACGTCGGCGATGGCGACGCCGTACTCCACGACGATCTCCAGGTCGAGCGCCGTCTGGACCTCGCCGACCTCGGCCCGCACACCCCGGGTCACCGATTTGCCGCCGCCGGGCACCCGGTCGCGTACGGCGCCGAAGGTGCGGGCGAGTCCGCTGCCCATCGCGTGCACGCCGACGACGTCCCGGGCGGCGAGCCCGGCGATCTTCTCCACGACGCCGTCGGCGATGGTGGTCCGGCCCCGGGACGCCGGATCGCCTCCGCCGCGCCGGGTGGCCCCGGGGGTCGACGGCAGCGGCTCGTGGCCGCCTTCGGGGGTCGTCGTCATGTCGGTCATCGCCGCACGTCCCTCTCGGTCGTCCTCCGGCCACCGTACGCAAGGTTCCCCGGCCGCGCGCCACGGATACGGCAGGCTGGAGGAATGACGGCGGACAGCTGGAGAGATGCGGTACGGCGACAGGTGGCGCTGGGAAGGCTGGTGCCGCTCGGCGGACCCGGCGACGGCGCGTGGATCGCCGAGAGCGCGGCGGTCGCGGTCCTCGGACGGGCGGTGGCGGAGGGGGCGCCACGGGTACGGCTGGGTGCGCTGCGGATCGCGCTCGACGATCCGCAAGAGGTGCCCGAGTCCGTGGTACCGGCTCCACCGGGCGCGCTGCCGCCGGGGGCACTGCGACTGACGGCGGACTTCGCGGTGACGACGGCCTCCACGGCACCGGTGGACTTCGTGGAATCGGCGGGCTCCGCGGGAGCGGCGGCACTTGCGGGACCGGCGGGTGACACGGAACCGGCGGACCCGGCGGGAGCGGCGGGTCTCACGCGACCGGCGGACCCGGCGGGAGCGGCGGGTCTCACGCGACCGGCGGACCCGGCGGGAGCGGCGGATCTCGCGGAACCGGCGGACCTTGCGGGACCGGAGGGTCCCACGGAACCGGCGGATATCGCGGGAGCGGTGGGCTCCGCGGTGGCGGCTGCCGAGCCGTTGCCTGCGGTGGCGGCCCGGCTGCGGCTGACGCTGGCCGCGGCCGCGGACCAGCGGCTCGGTCTCGCCGTGACGGCGGTGGACCTGCGGGTCACGGACCTGCTGGAGGCGGACGACGCGACCGGCCCGGCGGTACGCGCACAGCGGCCGACGCCCGCCCGGGAGGTCACGGACGCTCAGGAGGCCCGGGTGGCCGCGGCCACGCTGTCCGTACCGGGAGTGGTCGCGCTGACGGGGGTGCTCGGCGGTCTCGGCCGGCCCGTGCGTCTGGAGGAGCGCACGACGCAGGCGGCGCTGCCGCACCGGCATGTGCGCATCGAACTGGCCGCGAGCGCGGACCATCGGACCGTGGACGTGGCCCGGCGGGTCCGCGCCGCGGTGCGGGACGCGCTGGAGGACCGGCCGACGGTGGCGGTGCTGGTCACGTCCGTGAGCTAGGCGCTGGTCACGCCGGTGGGCCAGACGCTGGTCACGTCGCCGGGGCAGGCGCTCATCACGCCGGTGAGTCAGACGCCGGTCACGCCGGTGAACCAATCACTCGTCACGTCGGTGAACCCGGCGCTCGTCACGCCGGTGAGCCGGACGCCGGTCACGCCAGTGAACCAATCACTCGTCACGCCGGTGAGCCAGACGCCCGTCACGTCGGTGAACCCGGCGCTCGTCACACCGATGGGCCGGCGGTCCGTGGGGTCATTCGCCCACGCCCGCCAGGTCCCGCAGCCGCCGGGCCTGGGCCGCCCGTTCGGCCGCACGCTGTTCGTCGTACGTCCGGTCGAGGGCACCCCGCAGCAGCGCCTTGGTCTCCACGACCGCGTCGCGCGGGGCGGCGAGCAGCGCCGTCGCCAAGTCGCTCGCGGCGGCGTCGAGTTCGTCCGCGGGCACGGCGAGGTTGGCCAGCCCGGCGGCCACCGCCTCCGCGGCCCCCACGAACCGCCCGGTCGCGCAGATCTCGAGCGCGCGGGCATAGCCGACGAGACCGACCAGCGGATGCGTGCCGGTCAGGTCGGGGACGATGCCCAGGGCCGTCTCACGCATCGCGAACTGCACGTCGTCGGCGACGACGCGAAGGTCGCACGCGAGCGCGAGCTGGAACCCGGCACCGATGGCATGTCCCTGTACGGCGGCGATGGAGACGATGTCGTTCCGTCGCCACCAGGTGAACGCCTCCTGGAATTCGGCGATGGCCGCGTCGAGCCCCGCATCGTCACGGCGCGCGAGATCGGTGAAGGTCGGCTCGCCCGGGATCCCCTCCGGGGTGAACATCTGGCGGTCCAGCCCGGCGGAGAAGGACTTGCCCTCGCCGCGCAGCACGACGACCCGGACGGAGCCCGGCAGCAGCCGCCCGGCCTCGGTGAGCGCCCGCCACAGAGCGGGGCTCTGCGCGTTGCGCTTGGCCGGGTTGGTCAGCGTCACCGTGGCGAGCGTGTCGTCGACGGTGAGCCGTACGCCGTCCTTGTCGAGTACAGCGGCGAGGTCCTGGTCGGGCGAAGCCATGGGGCGCCTCCGATGGGTGCGGTCAGCAGCACGTGCGATGGGCACGCTCGCGTGCGGGGGCACGCTTAAGTGACTGCACAGTAACCACCCGGTCGATCAGTCCGCCGACCGGGTGGCCACCATCGAAGCCGGTGGGCCGCCCGGAGTCAGGACGTTGCGGCCTTCTTGCCCCGGGTCGCTCCGCCACGCCCACGCAGCGTGACGCCCGACTCGCTGAGCATCCGGTGTACGAAGCCATACGAGCGGCCGGTCTCCTCGGCCAGTGCCCGGATGCTCGCACCGGAGTCGTACTTCTTCTTCAGGTCTGCCGCGAGCTTGTCGCGCGCGGCGCCGGTCACCCGGCTGCCCTTCTTCAGAGTCTCGGCCACCCGTGCCTCCTCATGGGAAGTGCGCTCTGGTCCCCTCATGATCACCCCTCCGGGGCGTGATGGCCACCCATTCGGCAAGGTCCGTGAGACATCGTTGTGACGACAGGAGCACATCCCCACAAGGGGAATGAGGGATTCCAGAGAACCTGAACCGCGGGGCCGAACGGGTGGCTCCATGAATGGCCAGGTCAGGGACGCGAGACGGCCGATCCCTTGACCGCCAAGGGATCGGCCGGAAAATCCGTGTAGGACACACCCTGATACCAGGAGATCTCACACAGATGATGGATCACGGCTCGGCCGAATGATCCATACTCAGTGGATCAGGCTTTCGATCACGCCAGGGCGACGAGATCCGCGTAGTCGGCACCCCACAGGTCCTCGACGCCGTCCGGCAGCAGAATGATCCGCTCCGGCTGGAGCGCCTCGACGGCGCCCTCGTCGTGGGTGACGAGGACGACCGCGCCCTTGTAGGTGCGCAGGGCGCCGAGGATCTCCTCGCGGCTCGCGGGGTCGAGGTTGTTGGTCGGCTCGTCGAGCAGGAGGACGTTCGCCGAGGAGACCACCAGGGTCGCGAGCGCGAGACGGGTCTTCTCGCCGCCGGAGAGGACGCCCGCGGGCTTCTCGACGTCGTCGCCGGAGAACAGGAACGAGCCCAGCACCTTGCGGACCTCGACCAGGTCCATGTCGGGGGCGGCCGAGCGCATGTTCTCCAGGACCGTGCGCCCGGGGTCCAGGGTCTCGTGCTCCTGGGCGTAGTAGCCGAGCTTGAGGCCGTGGCCGGGCACGACCTGGCCGGTGTCGGGCTTCTCCACTCCGCCGAGCAGGCGCAGCAGGGTGGTCTTGCCGGCGCCGTTGAGGCCGAGGATGACGACCCGGGAGCCCTTGTCGATGGCGAGGTCGACGTCGGTGAAGATCTCCAGCGAGCCGTACGACTTCGACAGGCTCTCCGCGGTCAGCGGGGTCTTGCCGCAGGGCGCGGGCTCCGGGAAGCGCAGCTTGGCGACCTTGTCGGACTGGCGGACCGCCTCCAGGCCGGACAGCAGCTTGTCGGCACGGCGGGCCATGTTCTGCGCGGCGACCGTCTTGGTGGCCTTGGCGCGCATCTTGTCGGCCTGCGAGTGCAGTGCGGCGGCCTTCTTCTCGGCGTTGGCCCGCTCGCGCCTGCGGCGCTTCTCGTCGGCCTCGCGCTGCTGCTGGTAGAGCTTCCAGCCCATGTTGTAGACGTCGATCTGGGACCGGTTGGCGTCCAGGTAGAACACCTTGTTGACGACCGTCTCGACCAGGTCGACGTCGTGGGAGATCACGATGAAGCCGCCGCGATAGGTCTTCAGGTAGTCCCGCAGCCAGACGATCGAGTCCGCGTCGAGGTGGTTGGTCGGCTCGTCCAGGAGCAGCGTGTCCGCGTCGGAGAACAGGATGCGGGCCAGCTCGATACGGCGCCGCTGGCCACCGGAGAGGGTGTGCAGGGGCTGGCCGAGCACGCGGTCGGGCAGGTTGAGCGCGGCGGCGATCGTGGCGGCCTCGGCCTCGGCGGCGTATCCGCCCTTGGTGAGGAACTCGGTCTCCTGGCGCTCGTACTGCCGGAGGGCCTTCTCGCGGGTGGCGCCCGAGCCGTTGGCGATGCGCTGCTCGTTCTCCCGCATCTTGCGGATCAGCACGTCCAGGCCGCGCGCGGACAGGACGCGGTCGCGGGCGAGGACGTCCAGGTCGCCGGTGCGGGGGTCCTGGGGCAGGTAGCCGACCTCGCCGGAGCGGGTGATCGTGCCGCCGGCGGGGATTCCCTCGCCGGCCAGGCACTTGGTGAGGGTGGTCTTGCCTGCGCCGTTGCGGCCGACGAGACCGATGCGGTCACCCTTGGCGACACGGAAGGTGGCGTTCTCGATGAGGACGCGCGCACCGGCGCGCAGCTCGATACCGGAGGCGGAGATCACGGACAGACTCCAGGGCGTACAGGGATTGGCGGGTGGGCGGCGAGGACGTTCCCGCCGTCTAATGCGCGAGGAGAATGGCCATGGGGAGAAGTCTAACGGGGGCGTGCAAGCGGTTTTCCTACGTACGTGTGTCCGGGCCGCGCCCCGGAAGATCGTTGCCGAGGGGCCGGCGGTCCGGGGTGATCCGGCCCAGGTCGTCCACGGCCACGACCTGCCCGGTCCAGGCGGCGCGCGGGCACGGCTGGGCGACGAGCAGGGCGGCCCCGCGGTGCAGGGCCCGCTCCGGCCGGAACAGGCAGCCCTCCCCCGCGGGGAGCACCCAGCGCAGATCGCCGTCGGCGGTGCGGTAGGCGGTGACGCGGCGCGGGGTGACCACCGCGAGGATGCCGCGCCCGAGGGGGCGCAGGACCCCGGTGCCGCCCTGGGCCGGGAGCCACTCGGCGGTGTCGGGCAGGGCGCGGTGCCAGCGCACCGAGCGGCCGTCGGTCCCGGTGAGCAGTCCGTCGTCCCAGAGGGCGATCACCTGCCCGCGCACGCTCACCACGGCAACCGGCCGGTGCCCCGCGCGCGCGTACCGCCACCGCAGCGTGCCCCTGCGGGTGTCGTAGGCGGCCACCGCGCCGTCACGTGCGCGTGGCGTCCATTTCACGGTGTACGACTGCCGCTCACCGGGCGCGGAACGGACGAGACGGTCCCCGTAGGGCGCGGGACGCGCGTCGTACGCCGCGCCCAGGACGCAGAGCACGAGAAGAAGTCCGGCGACTCGGCGCACCGGGCCGGGGGCGGTCCGCGGGATGCGGGAGCCGGCGGAAGCCGGGGTACGGGAGCCGACGAGAGCCGGGGCGTCGGCGGGAGCCAGGGCGTGGGCGCCGGCGGGAGCCGGGGCGTCGGCAGGAGCCGGGGCGTGGGAGCCGGCGGAAGCCGGGACGTCGGCAGGAGCCAGGGCGTGGGAGCCGGCGGAAGCCGGGACGTCGGCAGGAGCCAGGGCGTGGGAGCCGGCGGAAGCCGGGACGTCGGCAGGAGCCGGGACGGGGGCGGTCCGCGGGATGCGGGAGCCGACGGGAGCCGGGGTACGGGAGCCGGCGGGAACCGGGGCGTAGGAGTCGGCAGGAGCCAGGGCGGGGGAGCCGGCGGGAGCCGGGGCGTGGGAGTGGGCGGGGGCCGGCTGCGGTGTGTGGGAGTCCTCAGGGGCCGTGTGCCGGGCGTGGGAGCCGGCAGGGGCCGCGCCGTGCGACCCGGTGAGGGCCGGGGCATGGGCGCCGTCGCGGGCGGGGGCGTGTGAGCCGGTGGGGGCCGGGGCAAGCGAGCCGGTGGGGGCCGGGGCCCTGGTGTGGGGGCCCGGAGGTGGCGGGTGTGCGGCGGTGGTCGAGGCCGGACGCCGGAGGGGACGGGGTGAGGGTGGGCCGGGTGGCGGGGCGGGCAACGCTTCCCCTTTCGCCGGCCTTGGATCGACGCAGAGACTAGGCGTGACCGGTGGGCGGGTCCCGGTGCCCGGGCGGGGCGGAGTCGGCAAGTCGCCCGTTCGGGTGTTCGTCCGGCGGTGCGAGGACAGGACGGGTAGAGATGCGCAAGGCTCCGGACGACGAGCGCGACGGCGCGGGCGGAGGGCGGTGACGCGTGCAGTTCGACGACGACGCGAACCTGGACACCTCCGAGGTGCAGGATGTGCGCGGCAGCCGGATCCCGGGCGGCCGGGCGACCATCGGTGGCGGCGTCGCCGGGTTGATCGCCCTTCTGCTGGGTCTGTTCCTGGGCGTGGGCCCGGACGAGCTGGGGCTGTCCTCCGGCGGGGACACCCCGGGGCCGACCTCCTCCTCGCTCCAGCAGGTCCAGCAGACCTGCCGTACCGGACGGGACGCCAACACCCGGGACGACTGCCGGATCGTGGCGGTCGTCAACAGCGTGCAGGACTACTGGACGGACGAGTTCCGGCGGCGCCACGCGACGTACACCCCTTCGCCGACGGTGTTGTTCGGCGGCCGCGTCGGCACCGCGTGCGGTACGGCGTCCTCGGCGGTCGGGCCGTTCTACTGCCCGGGCGACCGGAAGGTCTATCTGGACCTCGGCTTCTTCGACGACCTGCGGACGAAGTTCGGCGCCACCGGCGGCCCCTTCGCGCAGGCGTACGTCGTCGCCCATGAGTACGGCCACCACGTGCAGGATCTGATGGGCGTCCTCGGCCGCTCCCAGGACGGGCTGACCGGTGCGAACAGCAACTCGGTGCGCACGGAGCTGCAGGCGGACTGCTACGCGGGCGTGTGGGCGCGGCACGCGACGACCACCCCGGACGAGTCGACCGGGCGGCCGCTGATCACCCGTCTGACCCCCGCCGACATCCGCGACGGCCTGAACGCCGCCGCGGCCGTGGGCGACGACCGGATCCAGCAGGGGTCTCAAGGGAGGGTGACGCCGGACACGTGGACGCACGGGTCGGCGCAGCAGCGGCAGCAGTGGTTCGAACAGGGCTACCGGACCGGCGACATGGACCGGTGCGACACCTTCCGCTGAGGCGTCGTCGGTGGCGGCTGCGAAACCGGGCGGCAGGCCACGGGACCGACGCACGAAGGAGTGATCGGCATGGCGGGCACGGGCGCAGGACGGCCGAGCATCTACCCCACGCTGCTGTACGCGGACGCGAAGGCGGCGATCAGGACGCTGACGCAGGCCCTGGGCTTCACCGAGCTGTCGGTGTACGAGACGCAGGACGGCCGGATCATGCACGCCGAGCTGGTCCAGGGCAGCGGCGCGGTGATGATCGGCTCCAAGGGCCGCGGCGGCCGTTTCGACGCGCTGATGAAGGACGCGGGCCCCTGCGCGGTGTACGTCGTGGTGGACGACGTGGACGCCCACCACGAGCGGGCCGTGGAGCACGGGGTGGAGATCCTGATGCCCCCGACGGACCAGGACTACGGCTCGCGGGACTACACGGCCCGGGACGCCGAGGGCAACATCTGGAGCTTCGGCACCTACGCCCCGGAGATCGGGGCCTGAGCCGGGCTCCGGCCGCTCATCCCCCGGTGTGCACCTGGAAGGCGGCCCGCCGGACGGCCTTGGCCAGAGCCGGGTCGGGATGCGCGGCGGCGAGGGCGACGAGGACCTGCACGGTGCGCGGGTGCCCCACGGCGCGGACCTCGTCGAGCAGCTGGGGGACGGTGGGCTGCACCGCGGACTCCAGGTGCCGGACCAGCATCGGCGCCTCGCCGTGGTCGGCGACGGCCGCGGCGGTGTCCACCCACAGCCAGGTGGCCTCCTCGCGGGTGAGCGCCTCGTGGGCGTCCTCCGCGTCGACGCCGTCGTGCTCGGCCAGCCAGAGCAGGGCGTACGGTCTGAGCGCCGGCTCGTCCACGACGGCCCGTACGTCGGGCTCGGCGGGCGCGCCGACGACCCGCAGCGCCTCGAAGGCCAGCCCGCGCAGCAGGGCGTCCTCGCCGCGGGCGGCGTCGAGCAGCTCGGTGACCGCGCTGCCGACGGGGCGGGCGGCGAGCCAGGCCCGGTACTCGGCGCGGGCGGCGTTGGGGCGGAGCTGGGCGCAGCCGCGGAGCATGTCCTCGGCCGACTGCTCGATGTTTCCGGCGGGGCTCTGCGCGGCCACGCAGATCTGCTCCAGCTTGACCCAGACCGCCCAGCTGCCCAGCGGCGTGAGCGTGGCCTGGCCGTCGCCGTAGGTCAGGGCGCCGACCGAGGCGAGGGCCCGCAGCGCCCAGTCGAGCAGGGGCGCGAGCGGTGCGTCGGCGACCGGGGCGGGCTCGGCGGGGCTCGGGGACCCGGCGAGCCGCTCGGTGGCGGGCCCGTAGGGGACCTCGCAGCGTTCGGTGCGCAGTTCGGTGACCCGCTGCTGGAGCAGGTCCAGCAGCTGCTCGACCGGGACCGGCCCGGCGGACAGCTGGAGGAGCGAGAGCACCTGGGGCATGGCCGAGACGACCTCGGCGACGGCGGCGGGCTCGTGTCCCTCGGGTTCGGGGTGGGCGAGCGACCAGGCGTCGAAGAGGGCGACCCAGCCGCGCAGTACGGCGCTGTCGTCGCGGTTCCAGGCGCGCAGCCGCCAGCCGGGGCGGGCGCTGTCGCCGTGCACCTCGACCAGTCCGGCGAGTCGGGCGGTGTCCCAGTCGGCGCGGACCTGAGAGGCGCTCAGCCCCAGCTCGGCGGCGGCCCGTTCGGCGGTGGCGGCGGAGAGGGTGGCCTTGCCGTCGGTGGTGGCGGCGTCGCTGCCGGGGCCGAGAGCGGCGTCGGCCCAGCGCGCGACACGGACGGGGCCGGCCAGGCGGGTGCGTGCCGTTCTGGCCAGTTCGGCGGGGGCGGGGGTGCCCTCCGGCGGCCGGGGTGCGGGGCGGCGCGGGCGCCGCTGGTTCACAGCTCTGGGGGCGGCGGCCAGGGGTCGCGGTCGGACGAGTCGAAGCCTGGAGTCGCGCGGGATACGGGACGTCACGGGTGCAGTCTTCCGGTTGACGGTCCGAAAACCCAAACGGAATGCCACGGCGGGCGCCGGGGCGGCCCGGGACAAGGGCCCGGGAGCGGCCCGGGCAGACGCAATCAGGCCATCGGCTCAGCCCTGAACCGGAACGGGGCGAGAGGTCTGGGAGGCGAGGGTCCGTGCGGAGGCGCCGGGGCGGCCGAGCGGGCGGAACAGCCGGGGGGCGCGGCGGCCGAGGGCCCCGTGGCGCGTAGGGATCGGGCGTAGCGGCCCGGGCCCGGAAAGAAAGGGACGCGGCCCGGACGGGCCGGCACGCGAGGAAGGGGGCGGAAGGCCGGGGTGGGGCCCTCGGCCCAGGAGCGGTGAGGTGGCGGGGTTCACATCAGGGGGGTCAGGAATCGGCGCAGGCGCTCCTCGTACTCCTTCGGGTCCGCGTTCCACATCGCCGCGTGCGGGGCGCGGGAGACGGTGTGCAGGGCCACCAGGTCCGGGCGGCGCCGGGCGAGGCGGCGGGAGTACTCCCACGGGGCCACCTGGTCGTCCGGGCCGTGGACGATCAGCGTGGGCACGGCGAGCCGGACGGGGTCGGCGATCTCGACGGCGCCGGTCCCGTCGGAGGGCGGCAGGCAGGCCCGGCCCTGCGCGGCCCGCACGGCGAGCGGCAGCAGCGGCTGGGGGGTGCGGCGGGCCCGGGCCAGGGCGCGCAGCGTCGCCTCCCAGCTGAGCACCGGGGAGTCGAGGACCAGCCCGGAGATGCGCTCGCGCACGGCGGAGTGCTCGGCGGCGCGCAGGGCCATGGTGGCGCCGGTGGACCAGCCGAGCAGGACGACCCGGCGGGCGCCGTGGCGGACGGCGTGACGGATGGCCGCGTCCACGTCCCGCCACTCGGTCTCGCCGAGGTGGTTCAGGCCGTCCGGCGAGCGTGGCGCGCCGGGGTCGCCGCGGTAGGCGAGCGCGAGGACCGGCAGGCGGCGCGAGTGCAGGAAGTGCATGAGGTTCATGGCCTGCTCGCGGGTGGTGCCGAGGCCGTGCACCGCGATCACCCAGGTGTCCCGGTGGCCGGGCAGGAACCAGGCGGGCAGGGCACCCAGTTCACCGGGCACCTCGACGTCGACGTGGTCGAGGCCGAGCGCGGAGCCCGGATCGCCGACGTAGAGGTTCGGGGTGAGCCACACCTGGTCGCCGGGGGCGAAGGTGCCGTGGGTGACGCGGTCCAGGCGGCGTACGACGGTGTCGGCCGTGTGCGGGTACTCCTCCTGGACCGGCCCGACGACGGCGTGGGAGCCGTCACCGGCGAGGCCGTAGACGCCGGGGCGCAGGGAGGCCAGATCGCGGGTGAGGGTGATCCGGCCGGGCTCGGTGCCGTGCACGGTGAGCCGGGGCTCCGTGGGCAAGGGCCGCCCCGCGGGCGCCTTCAGCGCGGCGTCGCTGGCGACCCGGCCCGCCGCCACGGAGGCCATGCCGGCGGCGAGGACGGCGCTGATCGCGGTGGCGGTCGCTTTCCCTGGGCCCACGCGTCCAGTGTCATGGCGGGCCCGGCCCCCGGCCAGCGGAAGAGCCGAACGGGGTGACGGCCGTGCCGGCACCAGGCTTCGCGGCACCTTCCCCGCCGCGAGGGCGTGCGGGAGTCCCCGGCCGGTACGCGGTGACCGGGCACCGTCGCGCAGGACCGATGGACCGTGCGCGGACGAGGGGCCACGGCCCGGGGACAGCCGGTCGAGCAGCACAGAGAGCCGGTCGACGGACGACGGGCCACGGCCCGGGGACAGCCGGTCGAGCAGCGGGGAGAGCGGGTCGGCGGGCGAGGGGAGCCGGTCGAGAAACCGTCGGAGCAGCGGGCTGGGGAGCAAGGGGTCACCTCCGTTGGCCGTACCCCTTCAAGCGTGCCCCGGCTTCGGCCAGTTGTGCCTCCGTGAGCAAGGACGGCGTCAGGCCCGGCACGGAGGACGCCGTCAGCCACAGGCGGCACATCCACTCCAGCTGGGCTGTGCGGTCGTAGGCCTGGTCGAGGCCGGCGCCGTAGGTGATCGTGCCGTGGTTCTGCAGCAGGCAGCCGGAGCGGCCGGCGAGGGCGCCGAGCATGTTGTCGGCCAGCTCGTCGCTGCCGTAGGTGGCGTAGGGGGCCACGCGGACGGGGCCGCCGAGGGCACCGGTCATGTAGTGGACCGGGGGCAGTTCGGGCACGAGCGTGGAGACCGCCGTCGCGTGCACGGCGTGGGTGTGGACCACCGCGCGGGCGTCGGTCGTGCGGTAGACGGCGAGGTGCATGGGCAGTTCGCTGGTCGGTACCAGGGTGCCGAGCACCTGGCGTCCGGAGAGGTCGACGCCGGTGATGTCGTCCGGGGTGAGCCGGTCGTAGGGCACCCCCGACGGGGTGACCAGCACGAGGTCGCCGACGCGTGCGGAGACGTTGCCGGAGGTGCCGACGACCAGCCCGTCGGCGACGGTCCGGCGTGCCGTCGCGACCAGTGCCCGCCAGGTCCGCCCCGCCTCCCCGTCCGCCGCGGCGGGGCCGGCCGCCGGCTCCCCCGGTCCACCGGCCCCCGCGCCGGGCCCCGCTTCCCGGCGCCCGCCGTCCGGTGCTTCCCCTGACGTTTCCCGTCGCTGCTCAGCCATGCGCCGATCCTCCCAGCCACGAGCCGACGGCGGGACGGGCCTGCCCTCCGAACGTGCGCGCGACGGGCCTGACCTCTGGATGCGCACGTCGGGCCTGCCCTCCGGATGAGCGCGGGGCGGTCCCGCCGTACCGGGCCACGCGGCACGGGCCCGCCGAACGAGGCCGCGCGCGAGGAGTGGGCCTGCCCTCCGGGTACGCGCGGCACGGGCCTGCCCTCCGGATACGCGCGGCACGGGCCTGCCCTCCGGATACGCGCGGCACGGGCCTGCCCTCCGGATACGCGCGGCACGGGCCTGCCGTACAAGACCGCGCCGGGAGTGGGCCTGCCCCCCGGGGACGGCGGGAGTGGGCCTGCCGTCCGGGGACGGGAGGGGGCCTGGTTTCCCCGCGGGGGACGGCCCTGAGGGTCTCTGCCCCGAACGGGCGAATATCTCCTCAAAACATTATGAATCGCCGCGAACCCCCGCGGATGAGCGTCGATCCGGGGCGCACCGGGCCTTCAATGATCTTTTGCCCGTCCGGTGATCCTCCGCCCGCCACCTCGGGGAGACGATGCATGGTCCATGAACGCACTTTCGTCCGTCACCGCGCCGGTGTCCTCGTGGCAGCCACGGCGGCACTGGCCCTGACCGGCACCGCCGCCGCGTCACCGAACCCCCGGGAAGCCGGCGCTCGACAGGCACACTCCATGCGGACCGCCGACCTCGCGCAGACGGACCTCACGCAAGCGGGCCCCGCTCAGGAGGACTCCCCGCAAGCGGGCTCGGCCCGGGCGGACTCCCTGCAGTCGGGCTCCACGCAGACGCGTGTTCCGACTCTGTCATCGAAGCTGCCCCGCGGGCACGACGTGTCGTCCCATCAGGGGCGGGTCGACTGGCCGGCCGCCCGGGCGAAGGGCGCGCGGTTCGTCTACGTGAAGGCGACCGAGTCCACCGGCTACCGCAATCCCCGCTTCTCACAGCAGTACGACGGGGCCCGTGACGCCGGCCTGATCCGGGGGGCGTACCACTTCGCGCGGCCGGACAAGTCCTCCGGCGCCCGGCAGGCGGAGTACTTCGTGCGGCACGGCGGCGACTGGCGGGCGGACGGCTGGACGCTGCCGCCCGCGCTGGACATGGAGTACAACCCGTACGACAAGAAGCACAAGTGCTACAGGCTGAGCCGGAAGCAGATGGTCCGCTGGATCCGTTCGTTCAGCGACGAGATCAAGCACGAGACCGGACGGCGCCCGGTGATCTACACGACGACCCAGTGGTGGAAGCTCTGCACCGGCAACAGCCGCGCCTTCTCCTCCTCCCACGCCCTGTGGATCGCCCGGCACGGCGCCTCGGCCGCGGGGAAGCTGCCGGGCGGCTGGCGGTACTGGACGTTCTGGCAGTACGCCAGCAAGGGCAGACTGCCGGGTGACCAAAATCTCTTCAACGGGTCGGCGGCCCGGCTGCAGGCCCTCGCGCGAGCCCGGTGACCAAGGCGCGCCTGGGCCGCCGAGAACAGGATCACGGCGGACGGAACCGCAAGTCGTCATCACGGACACCACCAGTCCTGCCCCAGTTCATCTTCCGTTCACCCAGGTTGCCTACGTTCGAGCAGCCAACGACCTCGAACGATTGCCTGGGTAAATGGAAAGCTTCTCGCTGATCCTCGCGATTGTGGTGATAACCGCACTTGCGTTCGATTTCACGAACGGTTTCCACGACACAGCGAACGCGATGGCCACCACCATCTCCACAGGCGCCCTGAAGCCCAAGATCGCAGTGGCCATGTCCGCCGCCCTCAACCTGGTGGGCGCCTTCCTCTCGGTGGAGGTCGCCAACACGATCTCCAAGGGTCTCGTCGACGAGACCGGCATCCGTCCCGAGGTCATCTTCGCCGCCCTGGTCGGCGCGATCCTCTGGAACCTGGTGACCTGGCTGGTGGGCCTCCCCTCCAGCTCCTCCCACGCCCTGATGGGCGGTCTGATCGGCGCCACCGTCGCCTCCGCGGGCCTCGGTGCCGTGCACGGTGACGCCCTGGTCACCAAGGTGCTGCTGCCGGCGGTCGCCGCGCCGATCGTGGCGGGCGTCGCGGCCATGCTGGCCACCCGCTTCTCCTACGGCATCGGCGGCAAGGCCGAGGGCGAGGCCACCCGCAAGGGCTACCGCGCCGGCCAGATCGCCTCCGCGGGCCTGGTCTCCCTCGCCCACGGCACCAACGACGCCCAGAAGACGATGGGCATCATCACGCTCGCGCTGATCGCGGGCGGCTCCATCGCCCCCGGCTCGAACCCTCCCACCTGGGTCATCCTCTCCGCGGGCCTGGCGATCGCGCTCGGCACCTACATCGGCGGCTGGCGCATCATCCGCACCATGGGCAAGGGCCTGACCGACCTGGAGCCGCGCCAGGGCTTCGCGGCCCAGACCAGTGCCGCGACCGCCATCCTGGCCTCCTCCCACCTCGGCTTCTCCCTGTCCACCACCCACGTCGTCTCCGGCTCGGTGATGGGCGCCGGTCTGGGCCGCAAGGGCGGTGTGGTCCGCTGGTCCACCGCCACCCGCATGGCCGTCGCCTGGGTCCTGACCCTTCCGGCCGCCGCGCTGGTCGGCGCGGGCGCCGAGTCCGTCACGAACCTGGGTGACTGGGGCACCGCCGCCGTCGCCGTCTTCCTGGTCGCCGCGAGCGCCACCATCTGGAAGATCTCCCGTCGCGAGGTCGTCGACCACACCAACGTCGCCCCCGGGGCCGAGGAGCCGGCCGGCGTGGTGACGGCCGCCATCGCCGCCGTGATCCCGCCCCCGGCGGGTGTGCTGGCCGAGGATCCCGCCCTCGCCTTCCCGCAGCAGACCGCCGATCCCAAGCCCGCCGCCCCGGCGACCCCGCCGGCCGCCAGGGTCTGACCCCGAGCACCCGGTACTGAAGGAAGAATCATGAAGATCGACTGGGCGGCTCTCGGCTCCGTCTTCGGCACCAGCCTCGTGTTCACGGTGGGTCTGGTCGCCCTGTTCACCCTCGGCATCAACGGCCTGACGCGGCGCGAGAAGGCCGCGGCCCAGGGCGGCTCGGCCACTGCGGCCGTCACCGGCGCCTACGTCTGCTTCGCGGCCTGCGCGGCGGCGGTGGCGTACGGCATCTACCTGATCGTGGCCAAGGCCTGACCGTCGCGTACCGGCCCGGCCGGACCACCGCGGCAGGACCACCGTGGCCGGCGCACGGCCGAACGCACCGAGGCTCCCCTCCAGTTGTGGCGGAGGGGAGCCTTTCGGCATGCTCGGGCGCCCCGCGGTGTGGGGATGGGCACACTCTCCCCGCGCAGGTCAAAGGCAGGTTGACGGCCCTTCCGGACACGTGGTGGACTGCCCGGGCCATGTACGGCGGCAAGAGAGGAAGCCGGTGCGAATCCGGCGCGGTCCCGCCACTGTCACCGGGGAAGAACCCCGGGAGCCAGGAACTCTCACCGCCGGATCTCGTCGAACCAGGGCGCGGACACCCTGAGTGAGGACCCATATCGCCATGCTCGGCTGCCGAAGGACCAGTACCAGGCCCGCTCCTGTGCCCACGGCCGGCTGAGCCGATGGGTGCCGATCGCTGCTACGCGTACGGCGCCGCCGCCGGCCTTCTCGGTGACCTGCTCCTCGGCGATCCGCGCCGCGGGCACCCGGTCGCCGTGTTCGGGCGCGCGGCCACGGCCGTGGAAGGCGCGTTGTGGCACGACCACCGCGGCTGGGGCGCGCTGCACACCGCCGTGTGCGCCGGTGGCGCCGTCGCTCTCGGGGCCGTGGCGGCACGCGCCGTTCGCCCCTCCCCCGTCGCGTCCGTCGCGCTGACCGCCGCCGCCACCTGGGCCGTCGTCGGCGGTACCTCGCTCGCCCGGGAGGCCGACCTGATCGGGCGTGCCCTGCGGGCCGGCGACGTCGAGGCGGCCCGGGCGCGGCTGCCCCATCTGTGCGGCCGGGACCCGCAGGCGCTGGACGCCGACGGGATCGCCCGGGCCGTGGTCGAGTCGGTCGCCGAGAACACCTCGGACGCCGTCGTGGGCGCGCTGGTGTGGGGTGCCGTGGGCGGCGTGCCGGGCCTGCTCGGCTTCCGGGCGGTCAACACCCTCGACGCCATGGTGGGCCACAAGTCGGCCCGCCTGCGGCGCTTCGGCTGGGCGTCCGCCCGGCTGGACGACCTCGCCGGCTGGCCGGGGGCCCGGCTGACCGCCGTGCTCACCGCGGCGGCCGGGCCCGATCCCCGCGGCGCCCTGCGCGCCTGGAAGGCCGACGCGCACCGGCACCCGAGCCCCAACGCCGGGCCCGTGGAGGCCTCGTTCGCGGGTGCCCTCGGGGTGCGCCTGGGCGGGACGCTGTCCTACGGCGGCCGGATCGAGCACCGCCCCGTGCTCAACGGACGGACCGGGCGCGCCGTGCGGGTCACCGACATCGACCGGGCGGTACGGCTGTCCCGCCGCGTCGGCCTGCTCGCGCTCGGCGCCACGGTCGCCGCGCGCCGACTCGTGAAGGGACGTGGGAAGTGAGCGGGGGTCTCCTCGTCGCCGGCACCACCTCCGACGCCGGCAAGAGCGTCGTGACGGCCGGCATCTGCCGCTGGCTGGTGCGCCGGGGCGTGAAGGTGGCGCCGTTCAAGGCGCAGAACATGTCGCTCAACTCGTTCGTCACGCGGGAGGGCGCGGAGATCGGGCGGGCGCAGGCCATGCAGGCCCAGGCGTGCCGGGTCGAGCCGACCGCGCTGATGAACCCGGTGCTGCTCAAGCCCGGTGGCGAGCAGAGCAGTCAAGTGGTGCTGATGGGCAGGCCGGTGGGCGAGATGAGCGCGCGCGGCTACCACGGTGGCCGGCAACAGCGGCTGCTGGGCACGGTGCTGGACTGCCTGGCCGAGTTGCGGGGCACGTATGACGCGGTGATCTGTGAGGGGGCGGGGAGCCCGGCCGAGATCAACCTGCGGCGGACCGACATCGTCAACATGGGCATCGCCCGCAGTGCGCGGCTGCCCGTGCTCGTCGTCGGCGACATCGACCGCGGTGGTGTCTTCGCCTCCTTCTTCGGGACCGTCGCCCTGCTCTCGCCGGAGGACCAGGAACTGGTCGCCGGGTTCCTGGTGAACAAGTTCCGCGGCGACGTCTCCCTGCTCCGGCCCGGCCTCGACATGCTGCACGGGCTGACCGGGCGGCACACGTACGGCGTCCTGCCGTTCCGGCACGGCCTCGGCATCGACGAGGAGGACGGGCTGCGGGTGTCGTTGCGGGGCACCGTGCGGGAGTCCGCCGTCGCCCCGCCGGTCGGCGAGGACGTGCTGCGGGTCGCGGTGTGCGCGGTCCCGCTGATGTCCAACTTCACGGACGTGGACGCGCTGGCGGCCGAACCGGGTGTCGTGGTGCGGTTCGTGGACCGGCCGGAGGAACTGGCGGACGCCGACCTCGTGGTGGTCCCGGGCACGCGCGGGACCGTACGGGCGCTGCGGTGGCTGCGGGAGCGGGGGCTGGCGGACGCCCTCGCCCGCAGGGCCGCCGAGCACCGGCCGATCCTCGGCGTCTGCGGCGGATTCCAGGTGCTCGGGGAGCACATCGAGGACGACGTGGAGTCCCGGGCCGGCGAGGTCGGCGGTCTCGGCCTGCTTCCGGTACGGGTGCGGTTCGCCCGCGGGAAGACCCTCGCCCGGCCCGTCGGCGAGGCCCTCGGCGAGCAGGTCGAGGGGTACGAGATCCATCACGGGGTCGCCGAGGTGACCGGCGGCGCCCCCTTCCTGGACGGCTGCCGGGTCGGCCAGACGTGGGGCACGCACTGGCACGGCTCCCTGGAGTCGGACGGTTTCCGGCGGGCCTTCCTGCGCGAGGTCGCCGCCGCCGCGGGCCGCCGCTTCGTGCCGGCCCCGGACACATCCTTCGCCGCGCTGCGCGAGGAGCAGCTCGACCGGCTCGGCGACCTGATCGAACAGCACGCGGACACGGACGCGCTCTGGCGGCTCATCGAGTCCGGCGCGCCGCAAGGACTGCCTTTCATCCCACCGGGAGCGCCCGCATGAGCACAGTGTTGTTGTTGTCGACCGCCGACACCGATCTGCTGGCGGCCCGTGCCTCCGGCGCCGGGTACCGGATCGGGAACCCGACCCGGGTGGACGTCCCCGGTGAGCTGCCGGGCCTCCTCGAGGGCGCCGACATCGCCGTCGTACGGCTGCTGGGCGGCAAGCGGGCGTGGGAGGACGGGCTGGCCGCGCTGAAGGCGTCCGGCGTGCCGACCGTGCTGCTGGGCGGTGAGGCGGTGCCGGACGCCGAGCTGATGGCCGAGTCGTCCGTGCCGGCCGGTGTCGTGGCGGAGGCACTGAGGTACCTGGTCGAGGGCGGCCCCGCGAACCTGACCGAGCTGGCCCGGTTCCTGTCGGACACCGTGCTGCTCACCGGCGAGGGCTTCGAGGAGCCCTGCGCGATGCCGGAGTTCGGGGTGCACGGCGCGTACGAGGCCCGGGCCGGCCGCCCCACCGTGGGCGTGCTCTTCTACCGGGCCCACGAGCTGAGCGGCAACACCGCCTTCGTCGACACGCTGTGCGAGGCGATCGAGGCGCACGGCGCCAACGCCCTGCCGGTGTACTGCGGTTCGCTGCGCGGCGCGGACGCCGGGCTGTACGAGATCCTCGGCCGGACCGACGCCCTGATCGCCACCGTGCTCGCCGCGGGCGGCACGCACGCCTCGCAGGCCTCGGCCGGCGGCGACGAGGAGGCCTGGGACGTCGGGGCGCTCGCCGACCTCGACGTGCCGGTGCTGCAGGGCCTGTGCCTGACCTCGTCCCGGAGCGCCTGGGACGAGTCGGACGCCGCGCTCTCCCCGATGGACGCGGCGATGCAGGTCGCGATCCCGGAGTTCGACGGACGCCTGATCACGGTGCCGTTCTCCTTCAAGGAGCAGGGTCCGGACGACGTGCCGGTGTACGTCGCCGACCCCGAGCGGGCCGGGCGGGTGGCCGGCATCGCCGTACGGCACGCCCGGCTGGCGCACAAGGCGAACGCGGACAAGAAGCTGGCGCTCGTGTTCACCGCGTACCCGACCAAGCACTCGCGCGTCGGCAACGCGGTCGGCCTGGACACCCCCGCCTCGGCGGTGCGCGTCCTGGACGCGCTCCGGGAGGCGGGCTACGGCCTCAGCGAATACCCCGACAACGGGGACGAGTTGATCCACCGGCTGATCGCGGCGGGCGGCCACGACGTCGAGTGGCTCACCGAGGAGCAGCTGGCGGCGGCGCCCGCGCGGGTGCCGCTGGCCGACTACCGCGCGTGGTTCGACACGCTCGAACCGGAGCTGCGCGAGGGCATGCTGGAGGCGTGGGGCGAGCCGCCGGGCAACCTGTACGTGGACGGCGAGGACATCGTGCTGGCCTCCCTGCGGTTCGGGAACGTCGTCGTGATGATCCAGCCGCCGCGCGGCTTCGGCGAGAACCCGATCGCGATCTACCACGACCCCGACATGCCGCCGTCGCACCACTACCTGGCGGCCTACCGCTGGCTGGAGAACAGCTTCGGCGCGGACGCGATCGTGCACATGGGCAAGCACGGCACGATGGAGTGGCTGCCGGGCAAGGGCCTCGGCCTCGGCGCCGGCTGCGCACCGGACGCGGTGCTCGGCGAGCTGCCGCTGATCTACCCGTTCATCGTCAACGATCCCGGTGAGGGCACCCAGGCCAAGCGGCGCGGGCACGCCACGGTGGTCGACCACCTCGTCCCGCCGATGGCCCGCGCCGACACCTACGGCGACCTGGCCAAGCTGGAGCAGCTGCTCGACGAGTACGCGCTCGTCTCGGACCTGGACCCGGGGAAGGCCCCGGCCGTGCGGGCGCAGATCTGGACCCTGGTGAAGGCCGCCGAGCTGCACCACGACCTGCACGTGGACGAGCAGCCGGGCGACGACGACTTCGACGAGTTCGTCATGCACATCGACGGCTATCTGTGCGAGATCAAGGACGTGCAGATCCGGGACGGGCTGCACGTCCTCGGCGGCGGTCCGGTGGGCGAGCCCCGGGTGAACCTGGTCCTCGCCGTGCTGCGTGCCTCGCAGGTGTGGGGCGGGCAGGCGAACGCGCTGCCGGGCCTGCGCGCCTCGCTGGCCGGACACTTCGGGCTCGTGGAGAAGGAGCTGCTCGCCGAGCCGGGCGCGCCGGTGAAGGTGCCGGTGGAGCTGACGGACCTGGTGGCGGGGCCGGCCCGCTCGGCGGCCGACGCGATCGACCTGCTGGAGCAGCTGTGCCGCCGGTTCGCGGAGGGGATGGAGGCCCGGGACTGGGCGGTCGCCGGGTGCGCGCCGCTCGTCCGGGAGGTCCTGGGCGCCGAAGTGGCGGAGGCGGTCGCGGTGCTGGAGTTCGCCTGCACCGAGGTGGTCCCCCGGCTCGCCCGCACCACCGACGAGATCGGTCACATCCTCAAGGCGCTGAACGGCGGCTACGTCCCGGCGGGCCCCTCCGGTTCGCCGACCCGCGGTCTGGTCAACGTCCTGCCGACGGGCCGGAACTTCTACTCGGTCGACCCCAAGGCGATCCCGTCGCGGCTGAGCTGGGAGGTCGGCCAGTCGCTGGCCGACTCGCTCGTGCAGCGGTACCTCCAGGACACCGGCGCGTACCCGAAGTCGGTGGGCCTGACGGTGTGGGGCACCTCGGCGATGCGCACGCAGGGCGACGACATCGCCGAGATCCTGGCGCTGCTGGGCTGCCGTCCGGTGTGGGACGACGCCTCCCGCCGGGTGACCGGCTTCGAGGTGGTCCCCCTGGCGGAGCTGGGGCGCCCGCGCATCGACGTCACGGTCCGCATCTCCGGCTTCTTCCGGGACGCGTTCCCGCACGTGGTCGGGCTGATCGACGACGCGGTGCGTGCGGTGGCGGAGCTGGACGAGCCGGCCGAGGAGAACTTCGTCAAGGCGCACGCCGACGAGGACACCGCCGCGCACGGCGACCGGCGGCGCGCGACGGCCCGTGTCTTCGGCTCGAAGCCGGGCGCGTACGGCGCCGGGCTGCTGCCGTTGATCGACGCCCGCAACTGGCGCTCCGACGCGGATCTCGCCGAGGTGTACGCGGTGTGGGGCGGCTACGCGTACGGGCGCGGGCTCGGCGGGCGGGCGGCGCGCGGTGACATGGAGACCGCGTTCCGGCGGATCGCGGTCGCCGCGAAGAACGTCGACACCCGTGAGCACGACCTGGTCGACGCCGACGACTACTTCCAGTACCACGGCGGCATGGTCGCCATGGTCCGGCACCTGACGGGCGCCAGCCCCGAGGCGTACGTCGGTGACAGCGCCGTACCGGACCAGGTGAAGACCCGCACGCTCGGCGAGGAGACCCACCGGGTCTTCCGCGCCCGGGTGGTCAACCCGCGCTGGATGGCGGCCATGCGCCGGCACGGCTACAAGGGCGCCTTCGAGATGGCGGCGACCGTGGACTACCTGTTCGGCTACGACGCCACGGCGGGCGTGGTCGACGACTGGATGTACGAGAAGCTGAGCGCGGAGTACGTCTTCGACCCGGAGAACCGGGACTTCATGAAGAAGTCCAACCCGTGGGCGCTGCGCGGTATCACCGAGCGGCTGCTGGAGGCCGCCGACCGCGGCCTGTGGGCCGAACCGGACGCGGAGACCCTGGAGCGGCTGCGCGCCACCTATCTGGAGCTGGAAGGCGACTTGGAGGGCGACCAGTGACCACCCCCTTCCCTTTCACGGCCGTGGTCGGCCAGGACGATCTGCGGCTCGCGCTGCTGCTGAACGCGGTCTCCCCCGCGGTCGGCGGTGTGCTGGTGCGCGGCGAGAAGGGCACGGCCAAGTCGACGGCCGTACGGGCCCTCTCGGCGCTGCTGCCGGCGGTGGCCGTCGTGCCCGGGTGCCGGTTCTCCTGTGACCCGGCGGCCCCCGATCCGGCCTGCCCGGACGGGCCGCACGAGCCGGGCGGCGGTTCGGCGCGCCCGGCGCGCATGGTCGAGCTGCCCGTGGGCGCCTCCGAGGACCGGCTGGTCGGCGCGCTCGACATCGAGCGGGCGCTGGCGGAGGGCGTCAAGGCGTTCGAGCCGGGCCTGCTGGCCGACGCGCACCGCGGCATCCTGTACGTGGACGAGGTCAACCTCCTGCACGACCACCTGGTCGACCTGCTGCTGGACGCGGCGGCGATGGGCGCCTCGTACGTGGAGCGCGAGGGTGTCTCGGTGCGGCACGCGGCCCGCTTCCTGCTCGTCGGCACGATGAACCCCGAAGAGGGCGAGCTGCGGCCGCAGTTGCTGGACCGGTTCGGGCTGACGGTGGAGGTCGCGGCCTCCCGCGAGCCGGACCGGCGGGTGGAGGTGGTGCGCCGCCGGCTGGCGTACGACGACGACCCCGCGGCCTTCGCCGCCCGGTGGGCGGAGGAGGAGGCCGCCGTCCGGCAACGGATCGTGGCGGCCCGGGAGTTGCTGCCTCAGGTGCGGCTGGGCGACGGGGCGCTGCGGCAGATCGCGGCGACCTGCGCGGCCTTCGAGGTGGACGGCATGCGGGCCGACATCGTGATGGCGCGTACGGCGACGGCGCTGGCCGCCTGGGCCGGGCGGACGGATGTGCTGGCCGAGGACGTGCGGCAGGCCGCGCTGCTCGCGCTGCCGCACCGGCGCCGGCGCAACCCGTTCGACGCGCCGGGCCTGGACGAGGACAGGCTGGACGAGACGCTGGAGCAGTTCTCCGGTGCCGACGGGGACGACGGCGACGACGATCCCGGTCCGGGCGGCCCCGGCGGGGGCGGCGGGCAGCCGGAGCCGGACGAGGATCCGCGGGGCGGGGACACCGCCGCCCGGCCGGAGCCGGGTGAGGGCGGCGAGCCGCAGCCCGCCGGTGCCGGTTCGGGTGAGCAGGCACCGGCACGGTCCGCCGAGCCCTTCCGGACCAAGGTGCTGAGCGTGCCCGGCCTCGGCGAGGGTGCCGCCGGGCGGCGGTCGCGGGCCCGCACCGAGCACGGGCGCACGACCGGGGCCCGGCGGCCCCGGGGCGCGCTGACCAAGCTGCATCTGGCGGCGACCGTGCAGGCCGCCGCCCCGCACCAGCGGGCGCGCGGCCGGTCCGGGCCGGGGCTGGTGATCCGCCGGGACGATCTGCGGCAGGCGGCCCGGGAGGGGCGCGAGGGCAATCTCGTGCTGTTCGTGGTGGACGCCTCGGGGTCGATGGCGGCACGGCAGCGGATGGGCGCCGTCAAGGGTGCCGTGCTGTCGCTGCTGCTCGACGCCTACCAGCGGCGGGACAAGGTCGGTCTGGTGACCTTCCGGGGCTCGGCGGCCGAGGTGGCGCTGCCGCCGACCTCGTCGGTGGACGCGGCCGCGGTCCGGCTGGAGTCGCTGCCGACGGGCGGCCGTACGCCGCTGGCGGCCGGGCTGCTGAAGGCGCACGAGGTGCTGCGGGTGGAGCGGCTGCGGGATCCGGCGCGCCGGGCGCTGGTCGTGGTGGTGACCGACGGCCGCGCCACCGGCGGGCCCGAGCCGGTGGCTCTGGCGGGGCGGGCGGCACGGCTGTTCGCGGCCGGGCGGGTCGCCTCGGTGGTCGTGGACTGCGAGTCGGGGCCGGTGCGGCTCGGGCTCGCCGGGCGGCTCGCGGGTGAGCTGGGCGGTACGGCCGTCACGCTGGACGAGCTGCGGGCCGACTCGATCGCCGGGCTGGTCCGGGATGTGCAGGGGACTTCGAGGAGGGCCGCGTAATGCCGCAGGGACAGCCGAGTGTGGTGCCGGACGACGGGCTGACGACCCGGCAGCGCCGGAACCGTCCGCTGGTCGTCGTGCACACGGGCGTCGGCAAGGGCAAGTCCACCGCCGCGTTCGGGCTCGCGCTGCGCGCCTGGAACCAGGGGTGGCCGATCGGGGTGTTCCAGTTCGTCAAGTCGGCGAAGTGGAAGGTCGGCGAGGAGAACGCGCTGCGGGTGCTCGGCGCCTGCGGTGAGGGCGGCACCGTCGCCTGGCACAAGATGGGCGAGGGCTGGTCCTGGGTCCAGCGGGACCTCCAGGGCGACAACGCGACCAACGAGGAGAAGGCCCGGGAGGGCTGGGAGCAGGTCAAGCGGGACCTGGCCGCGGAGACGTACCGGCTGTACGTGCTGGACGAGTTCGCGTACCCGATGCACTGGGGCTGGGTGGACCCGGACGAGGTCGTGGAGGTGCTGCGCAACCGCCCCGGCACGCAGCACGTGGTGATCACCGGGCGCAACGCGCCGCAGAAGCTGGTGGACTTCGCCGACCTGGTCACCGACATGTCCAAGGTCAAGCACCCCATGGACGTGGGGCAGAAGGGCCAGAAGGGCATCGAGTGGTGAGGTCGTCGGTGCCTCGGCTGGTCGTCGCCGCGCCTTCCTCGGGCAGCGGCAAGACCACCGTCGCCACGGGGCTGATGGCCGCGTTCGCCGCGCGGGGGCTCGCCGTGTCCCCGCACAAGGTCGGGCCGGACTACATCGACCCCGGGTACCACGCGCTCGCGACCGGGCGGGTGGGGCGCAACCTGGACGCGTACCTGTGCGGTCCGGAGCTGGTCGCCCCGCTCCTCCTGCACGGGGCGCGGGGATGCGATCTCGCCGTGGTCGAGGGCGTGATGGGGCTGTACGACGGGGCCGCCGGGGAGGGTGAGCTGGCGTCCACCGCGCAGGTCGCCAAGCTGCTGCGGGCGCCGGTGGTGCTCGTCGTCGACGCCTCCTCGCAGTCGCGGTCGGTGGCGGCGCTGGTGCACGGGTTCGCCTCCTGGGACCCCGAGGTGCGGGTCGCGGGCGTGATCCTGAACAAGGTGGGGTCGGACCGGCACGAGGCGCTGTTGCGGGAGGCGCTGGACTCGGCGGGGGTGCCCGTCCTCGGTGTGCTGCGGCGGGCGGCCCCGGTGGAGACGCCGTCGCGGCATCTGGGGCTGGTGCCGGTCGCCGAGCGCCGCACCGACGCGGTGGACTCGGTGGCGGCGATGGCCGCGCTAGTGTCCGCGGGGTGCGACCTCGCCGCTCTGGAAGCACTCGCGCGTGCGGCCGGTCCGCTGCCGGGGGACTCCGCCCCCTGGACCCCCTGGACCCCCGGGGTCGCGCCGGCGCCCGGCAGCGGGCCGCGCGTCGCCGTCGCCGGCGGCGCCGCGTTCACCTTCTCCTACGCCGAGCACACCGAGCTGCTCGCCGCGGCCGGCGCCGAGGTCGTCACCTTCGACCCGCTCCGGGACGAGCGACTGCCCGAAGGCACGGCCGGGCTGGTGATCGGGGGCGGTTTCCCCGAGGTGTACGCCGGTGAGCTGTCCGCCAACGAGCGACTGCGCAAGGACGTCGCCGAACTGGCCCTCTCCGGTGCCCCCGTGGCCGCCGAGTGCGCCGGACTCCTCTATCTGTGCCGGGAGTTGGACGGGCTGCCGATGTGCGGGGTGCTGGACGCCACCGCGCGGATGAGCGAGCGGCTGACCCTCGGCTACCGGGACGCCGTGGCCGTCGGCGACAGCGTGCTGGCGCCGGCCGGGACGCGGATGCGGGGGCACGAGTTCCACCGCACGGTCGTCGATCCCGGGGCCGGTGAGGCTCCCGCCTGGGGGGTGCTGACACCCCGGCGGCGGGTCGAAGGTTTCGTGCAGCAGGGCGTGCACGCGAGTTATCTGCACACGCACTGGGCGTCCGAGCCCGGTGTCGCCCGTCGGTTCGTGGAGAGGTGCCAGGCGTCATGAGCAGCAGGCTGGTCGGGGTCGGGGTGGGTCCCGGGGACCCGGAGCTGGTGACCGTCAAGGGGGTCAACGCGCTGCGTTCGGCCGACGTCGTCGTCGTACCCGTCATGGACTCGGGTGAGCGGGGGCGCGCCGAGGCGACCGTGCTGCACTACGTGCCCGAGGACAAGGTCGTCCGGGTGGTGTTCGCGCTGAACGAGCGGACCGACCGGGCGCGCCGGGAGGCGGCCTGGGACGCGGCCGGCGCGCGGGTCGCCGAACTGCTGGGGCGGCGGCGGTCCGTCGCCTTCGCGACCATCGGCGACCCCAACGTGTACTCGACCTTCACCTATCTCGCGCAGACCATCACCGAGCTGGTGCCGGGCGTCGTCGTGGAGACCGTGCCCGGGATCACCGCCATGCAGGACCTCGCGGCGCGCTCGGGCGCGGTGCTGACGGAGGGCACCGAGCCGCTGACCCTCGTCCCGGTCACGGCCGGTTCCGCGGTGCTGAAGGAGGCGCTGGCCGGGCCGGGGACCGTCGTCGCGTACAAGTTCGGGCGGCAGGCGGCCGAGGTGGCCGAGGCGCTGCGGGAGACCGGGCGGCTCGGGGAGGCGGTGTGGGGTTCGGCGCTGGGGCTGCCGGAGGAGTCGGTGCGGCCGGCGGCCGAGCTGGACGGGACGCCGCTGCCGTACCTGTCGACGCTGATCGCGCCCCCGCGCCGGGACGGCGGCCGGGGCGGGAAACTGTGAGCCGGGCGGGGCGCGGAAGCGTGCGGCACGCCGGGCCGCGGGCCGGGCGGCACACGGCGCGAGGTGTGCGGCGCGCCGGACCGCGGGGCGTGCGGTGCGGGGCACCGGAGGGCGGGTGGCCGCCGGTGCGGTCAGCCGCCGGAGATGCCGACCACCAGCCAGATGAAGGCCGCGCCCGCGACCGTGCACAGCAGGGTGGAGCGGGCGGGGTGCTCGTGGTGGGCCTCGGGGAGGATCTCGGCGGCGGCGAGATAGAGCAGGACGCCGCCGAAGAGGCCGAGATAGCCGCCGAGCACCGGCTCCGGGATGTGGAAGAAGACGGTCGACAGCGCGCCCAGCAGAGGGGCGCAGGCATCGGCCACCAGCATGCCGACCGCACGCCGGCGCGCGTTGCCGTACAGGCTCGTGACGGTGAAGGTGTTGAAGCCGTCGGCGAAGTCGTGCGCGATCACGGCGAGCGCGACGGACGTGCCCATGCCGCCGCCCACCTGGAAGGCCGCGCCGATCGCCACGCCGTCCATGGCGCTGTGGCCGACCATCGCGGCGGCCGCGGTCAGGCCCACCTCGGGCGCCCGGTGGTCGTGCTCGGCGCCGCCGTGCGCCGCCTGGCGCGCGGCCAGGGTGCGCTCCACCAGGTGGGCCACCAGGAACCCGGTCACGAACAGCAGCAGGGCCGCGGGCACGCCGAAGACCTCCCGGTCGGCCGCGTGCAGCGCCTCCGGCAGCAGGTCCAGGCCGACCACGCCCAGCATCAGGCCGCCGGCCAGTCCCAGGACGAGATGGCGACGGTCGGTCACGCGCTGTGCCGTCCAGCCGCCGGCCAGCGTCATCAGGAACGCGCCGAGCGCGACGAAGACCGCCATAGGCACTTGCTATCCGATGGAGGTGCCTTCGCGCACATCCGGCGCCGTCCATACCCCGCCACACCCTGAGATTTCACCCGCTTCCGAGTGGTGATCCCGTACGAGAGGACCCTTCCCATGGCCGATGCCCCCACCGGCAAGGTGACGTTCGTCGGTGCCGGCCCCGGCGCCGCCGACCTGCTGACGTTCCGTGCCGCCCGCGCGATCGCCGAGGCGGACGTGGTGATCTGGGCGGCCAGCCTGGTCCAGGCGGAGGTCCTCGGGCACGCGCGCGAGGACGCGGAGATCCTGGACTCGGCCACCATGTCCCTGGAGGACGTCGTCGCCGTCTACCGGCGGGCGCACGCCGAGGGGCTGAAGGTCGCCCGGATCCACTCCGGCGACCCGGCGCTGTGGGGCGGCACCCAGGAGCAGCTGGACCGGTGCGCGCGGATCGGAATCGGGACGGAGATCGTGCCCGGGGTGTCGTCGTTCTCGGCGGTGGCCGCGCTCGCCGGGCGCGAGCTGACGATCCCGGAGGTCGCGCAGTCCGTCGTGCTCACGCGGCTGGGCGGCGGCAAGACGCCGATGCCGCCCGGCGAGGAGGTCCGTGAGTTCGCCCGGCACGGTACGACCATGGCGGTCTTCCTGTCGGCGGCGCGCAGCGGGCAGCTGGTGCGCGAGCTGCTCGAGGGCGGCTACCCGACCGACACCCCGGTGATCGTCGCCCACCAGGTGACCTGGCCGGAGGAACTGGTCGAGAAGTGCACGATCGGCACGCTGGAGGAGACGGTCAAGGAGCACAGGCTCTGGAAGCACACGCTGTTCCTGGTGGGACCGGCGCTGGACGCCGAGGGCACCCGCTCGCACCTGTACCACCCGGGGCACTTCCACGGGTACCGCAAGGCCGATCCGGAGGCACGGCGGGCGCTGCGCGAGCGGGGGGCGAAGAGTTGATCACGGTCGTCGGCACCGGGACGGGAGCGCCCGCCGCGGACGACGTGCTCGCCGGGGCCGCGCTGGTGGTCGGCGGGCGCCGGCACCTGGACGCCGTACGGCCGCCGCGGGGCGCCGAACGGATCGTGCTCGGCCCGCTGGCGCCGGCCCTGGACGCGATCGCGGAGTACGTCGGCAAGGAACTGCCGGTGGTCGTGCTGGCGTCCGGGGACCCCGGCTTCTTCGGGATCGTGCGGGCCCTGGCCGAGCGGTTCGGGGCCGGGCTGCTGGACGTGCGGCCGGGGGTGTCCTCGGTGGCCACGGCGTTCGCCCGGATCGGGCTGCCCTGGGACGACGCCGTCGTGGTCAGCGCGCACGGCCGGGATCCGCGTACGGCGGTGAACGTCTGCCGGGCGCACCCCAAGGTGGCCGTCCTCACCGGCCCCGGGGCCGGGCCCGCCGAGCTCGGTGCCGCGCTGGACGGCGACCGGGTCCTGGTCGTGGCCAGCGCGCTCGGCGACCCGGAGCGGGAGCGCGTGGAGCGGGTGACGCCCGCCGAGGCGGCGGCCCGGGACTGGGGTACGGCGGTGAACGTGGTGCTCTGCCTGGACGAGGCACGGGCCCTCGGCGCGGTGCGCACGGTCGCCGGCGTGCCGTCCGGCCCGGCCCGGTGGGCGCTGGACGAGGACGAGTTCGCGCACCGGGACTCGATGATCACCAAGTTCGAGGTGCGGGCGCTGGCCCTGGCCCGGCTGGGGCCGCGCCCGGGCGACCTGGTGTGGGACGTGGGTGCCGGTTCGGGCTCGGTGGCCGTGGAGTGCGCACGGCTCGGCGCGGCCGTCGTCGCGATCGAGAAGGCCCCGGACGGGGTGCAGCGCGTCCACGACAACGCGCGGGCCCACGGCGTGGACGTACGCGTGGTGCACGGCACGGCGCCGCAGACGCTGTCCGGGCTGGCCGACGATCCGGACGCGGTGTTCGTCGGCGGCGGGGGGCGCGAGCTGCCCGCCGTCGTGACCGCGTGTGCCCGGCGGGCCCGGCGGACCGTGGTGGTCGCCGTGGCCGCGTTGGACCGGGTGCCGGCGGCGCGCGAGGCGCTGACGGCCGCCGGGTTCGGCTGTGCGGGGGTGCTGCTGCAGTCGTCGCGGCTGGCACCGCTGCCGGGTGACGTGACGCGTCTGGCGGCCACGAATCCGGTGTTTCTGCTCTGGGGTGTCAGAACCCCGTTGCCCAGTGAAGGAGTTGCGCAGTGATCGGCCTCATTTCCGCCACCGTGGCGGGGGCGGCGGCACGGGACCGGCTGGCCGCGGCCTGGCCGGACCGTACCCGGGTGTACGAGGGTCCCGTCGGGGAGGCGGTGCGGACCGCGTTCGCGGAGTGCGGGCAGCTGGTCTGCTTCCTCGCCACGGGGGCGGTCGTACGACTGCTCGCCCCGCTGCTCGGCGACAAGAGCGCCGACCCGGGTGTGGTGTGCGTGGACGAGGGCGGCCGGTTCGCCGTCTCGCTGGTCGGCGGGCACGGCGGCGGCGCCAACGAACTCGCCCGCCGGGTCGGTGAGGTGCTCGGTGCCGAGCCCGTCGTGACGACCGCCACGGACGCCGCCGGGCTGCCCGGCCTGGACACCCTCGGGCTGCCCTGCGAGGGCGCGGTCGCCACGGTCTCCCGTGCCCTGCTGGACGGTGAGGCGGTCGCGCTGGAGGCGGAGGTGCCGTGGCCGCTGCCGCCGCTGCCCACCGCACCGCACGGCTCGTACACCGTCCGGCTCACCGACCGCGCCGTCGAACCGGGCGAGCGGGAGGTGCTGCTCCGGCCGCCGTCCCTGGTGGTCGGGGTCGGCGCGTCCAAGGGCGCCCCGGCCGAGGAGGTGCTGGGGCTGATCGAGGCGGCGCTGCGCGAGGCGGGTCTCTCGCCGCGTTCCGTGGCCGAACTGGCCACCGTGGACGCCAAGTCGGCGGAGCCCGGCCTCGTCGCCGCCGCCGAACGGCTCGGGGTGCCGCTGGTGGGCCACTCCGCAGGGGAGCTGGCGGCCGTCGAGGTGCCCAACCCGTCCGACGCGCCCCTCGCGGCCGTCGGCACGCCGTCGGTCGCCGAGGCGGCCGCGCTGGTCCGCGGCGGTGAACTCCTCGTGCCCAAGCGGAAGTCCCGGCGTGCCGACGGGCAGCCCGCGAGGGCGACCTGTGCCGTCGTACGGCGCCCGGGGCGCGGCCGGCTGGCCGTGGTCGGACTCGGGCCCGGCGCCCGGGACCTGCTCACCCCGCGCGCGACGGCCGAGCTGCGGCGGGCCTCGGTGCTGGTCGGGCTCGACCAGTACGTGGACCAGATCCGCGATCTGCTGCGGCCGGGCACCCGGGTGCTGGAGTCCGGGCTCGGCGCGGAGGAGGAGCGGGCCCGTACGGCCGTCGCGGAGGCCCGGCGCGGGCACGCGGTGGCGCTGATCGGCAGCGGGGACGCGGGCGTGTACGCCATGGCCTCCCCGGCGCTCGCCGAGGCGTCCGACGACATCGACGTGGTCGGGGTGCCCGGGGTGACGGCCGCACTGGCCGCCGGGGCGATCCTGGGGGCGCCGCTGGGCCACGACCACGTGTCCATCAGCCTGTCCGACCTGCACACGCCGTGGGAGGTCATCGAGCGCCGGGTGCGGGCGGCCGCCGAGGCGGACATCGTCGTCACCTTCTACAACCCGCGTTCCCGGGGCCGCGACTGGCAGCTGCCCAAGGCGCTCGCGATCCTCGCCGAGCACCGGGAGCCGGCCACCCCGGTCGGTGTCGTGCGCAACGCGTCCCGGCCTGACGGGTCCAGCCGGGTCACCACCCTCGCCGGGCTGGACCCGGCGACGGTCGACATGATGACGGTCGTCACCGTGGGCAACACCGCGACCCGCACCGTCGCGGGGCGCATGGTGACCCCGCGCGGCTACCGCTGGCAGGAGGCCGCACCGGTGAGCGGCTCCGCCGCCGGGCGGGAGGGCACCCGATGAACCGTGTGGTCCACCCCATCGAGCAGGAGTCCTTCCGGCGGCTGCGCGCCCGCCTGGACACCTCGCACCTCCCGCCGCTGACCCGGGCGGTGGTCGAGCGGGTCATCCACTCCGCTGCCGACCTGGAGTACGCCGCCGATCTCGTCATGGACGAGGGCGACCTGGTCAGGGCCCACGCGGCGCTGCACGCCGGTGCGCCCGTCGTCGTGGACGTGGAGATGGTCGCTGCCGGCATCACCCGGCGGGAGACCGTGTGCCGGCTGAAGGACGCCAAGTCCGGTCCGGGGCTGACCCGTTCGGCGCACGCGGTCCGGCTCGCCCACGAGCAGGTCGGCCCGGGCGCCCTGTGGGTGATCGGCTGTGCGCCGACCGCCCTGGAGGAGCTGCTGACGCTGGACGCCTCCCCCGCACTCGTCATCGGCCTGCCCGTCGGTTTCGTCGGCGCGGCCGAGTCCAAGGCCGCGTTGCGCGACAGCGGACTGCCCGCCGTGAGCAACGTGTCCGAGAAGGGCGGCTCGGCGGTGGCCGCCGCCGCGCTCAACGCCCTGCTGTACCACCCCGTTTCGTCTGAGGAGACCTCGTGACCACCCCGCCCGCCCTGCTCATCGCCGGACACGGCACCCGTGACGACGCCGGAGCGGAGGCGTTCCGCGACTTCGTGCGACAGCTGGGGCGCCGCCGGCCCGACCTGACCGTCGCGGGCGGCTTCATCGAGCTGTCGCCGCCGCCGCTGGGCGAGGCGGTCGCCGAGCTGGTGGACAAGGGCGTACGCCGGTTCGCGGCCGTGCCGTTGATGCTGGTGTCCGCCGGGCACGCCAAGGGTGACATCCCGGCGGCGCTGACCCGGGAGAAGGAACGGCACCCGGGCATCTCGTACACCTACGGCCGTCCGCTCGGCCCGCATCCGGCGCTGCTGAACGTGCTGGAGCGGCGGCTGGACGAGGCGCTCGGGGGCTCGGCCCGTACGCCCGGGGACCGCTCGGACGTCACCGTCCTGCTGGTCGGCCGGGGTTCGACGGATCCGGACGCCAACGCCGAGGTGCACAAGGCGGCCCGGCTGCTGTGGGAGGGCCGCGGGTACGCCGGTGTCGAGACGGCGTTCGTGTCGCTGGCGGCGCCGGACGTGCCGAGCGGTCTGGACCGGTGCGTGCGGCTGGGGGCGAAGCGGATCGTCGTGCTGCCGTACTTCCTGTTCACCGGGATCCTGCCGGACCGGGTGCGGCGGCAGACCGAGGGCTGGGCGGCCGCGCATCCGGAGACGGAGGTGCGCTCGGCCGACGTCATCGGGCCGGAGCCGGAGCTGCTGGATCTGGTGCTGGAGCGGTACGAGGAGGCCGTGAAGGGCGATCTGCGGATGAACTGCGACTCCTGCGTGTACCGGATCGCGCTGCCGGGCTTCGAGGACAAGGTGGGGCTGCCGCAGCAGCCGCACTTCCATCCGGACGACGACGGCCACCACCACGGGCACCACCATCACGGGGGGCACTCGCACAGCCATGCGCACTGAGGACGCCCGCGGCACCGGGCACGACGTGCGTGAGGACGGGGACGACGTGCGTCAGCACGAGGACGACGTGCGTCAGCACGGGGACGACCTCCGTCATCACGGGGACGCCGAGGTGCGGGACGACGGGGCCGCGCTGGTGGACCTCGCCGTCAACGTCCGTGCCGACACGCCTCCGCCGTGGCTGCGCGAGAAGATCGCCGCCAGCCTGCCGTCGCTGGCGGCCTACCCGGACGGGCGGGACGCGCGGGCGGCGGTGGCGGCGCGGCACGGGCTGCCGGTGGAGCGGGTGCTGCTGACGGCGGGGGCGGCGGAGGCGTTCGTGCTGCTCGCCCGCGCCCTGCGGGTTCGCCGGCCGGTCGTCGTGCACCCGCAGTTCACCGAACCCGAGGCGGCGCTGCGGGACGCCGGGCACACGGTGGAGCGGGTGCTGCTGCGGGAGGAGGACGGTTTCCGGCTGGATCCGGCGGCGGTGCCGCAGGACGCGGACCTGGTGGTGATCGGGAACCCGACGAACCCCACGTCGGTGCTGCATCCGGCCGGCGTGATCGCCGCACTCGCCCGTCCCGGGCGGGTCCTGGTGGTGGACGAGGCGTTCATGGACGCGGTGCCGGGCGAGCGGGAGGCGCTGGCCGGGCGGACCGACGTGCCCGGCCTCGTCGTGCTGCGCAGCCTCACCAAGACCTGGGGGCTGGCGGGGCTGCGCATCGGGTACGTGCTGGCCGCCCCCGGGATCGTCGCCTCGCTGGAGCGTGCCCAGCCGCTGTGGCCGGTGTCCACCCCGGCGCTGGCCGCGGCCGAGGCGTGCGTGGCACCGCGGGCGCTGGCGGAGGCGGGCCACGCGGCGCACCGGATCGCCGCGGACCGGGCCCACCTGGTGGCCGGGCTCGCCGCGTTCGCGCCGCGCGGTGTGCGGGTCGTGGAGCCCGCCCAGGGGCCGTTCGTGCTGGTGCGCATGCCGGACGCGGCGGCGGTACGGCGACGGTTGCGCGCTCTCGGTCACGCCGTGCGCCGTGGGGACACGTTTCCCGGGCTCGGCGCGGAATGGGTGCGGATCGCCGTGCGGGACCGGGTGACGTCGGACGGATTCCTGCGCGCACTGTCCGCGGCACTGACTCCTCCCCCGGGCCCGGCCGCCCCGGCCGGCTGAGCGCCCTGCCGGACCGGCCCCGCAGCGCCGGACCGGCCCCGCGGCACGCCGGGGCCGGCCCGGCGGGGGGTCAGTTCTTGCGGCGCCGGGCCGCCGTCACCGCTCCCCCGCCGACCAGCAGCAGCGCGAGCGCGCCGCCCGCGATGTACGGGGTCGCCGAGCTGCCGCCGGTCTCCGCGAGGCCGGCCTCGGCCGGGGCGCCCTGGGGACGGACGTCGGCGGCCGGGTCGTGGCTCGGCACGGGATGCCCGGCGGGCGGGGCCGCCGGGGACTCACAGGTGGCCTTGGCCAGCGTGACCGTGCCCTCGACGTCGGCCACATTGAGCCTCAACGGGTTGACGGAGACCTTGAGTTCGAGGGCGGTCGCGGCGGCCGTGCGGCTCGTGGTCCGCCGTGCGGCCAGGTCGAGCCGGACCTCGCCGACACCGGGCACCTTCACCTCGACGGGGCCGCCGGCGGTCAGCGTGACCCTCTTGCCGAGGACGGTGACGGCTCCGAGGACGTTCGCCGAGGCGGCCGGCGCCCTGCCGGCCTCGCAGGTCGCCCTCGCGGTGACCGTGTCGGCCTCGATCAGGGACAGCAGGGGCAGGCCGGGCACGTGCAGCCTGGCGTGGACGAGCCGGACCGAGCCCTCGGCGCGCCGGTCCGTCACGGTGGCCCGGGACTGGGCGACGTCCGCACCGAGCACGGTGAACGGCTTGCCGCCGGCCACACCGTCGAGCCGGGCGGACAGTGCGGCGCGGTCGGCGCTCCGCGGTGCCCGGACGTCGTCGAGGGAGACCGCGAGCGGGACCTCGACGGTCTTGTTGAGCAGGGACACGTCGAGCCCGGTGCGCAGGACGACGGCGGAGGCGCGGCCGTGACCACCGGTCGCGTGCGCGGCGCTCGCGCCCAGGGCCGCGGGCGCCGCGGTGAGCGCGGCGGCCGTCGCGACGACGGCGAGACGGCGTGCGGGCATACGGAAGTTGTTGCTGTTCAAGGCGGTGGGACCCCCAGACGAAACGTTCTTGGGACTCGTCAACCTTGTCCGCACTGTGGGTGAACGGTCAGCCGTCCGGGGTCACTTCACTCGATAGAGGCGTTTCAGTACGCCTCTTCGAATCACCGGGCACAGGCGTTCCCCGGCGCCCCGGGAGTGGTCCGCCGGTTCACGGCTTCGCCCGCCGCTCCACCGCTCGCCGGCTACTCCACCACGCGCCCGTTCAGCACGACCCGTCGCGGTGCCGCCAGCACCCGTACGTCCGCCCGCGGATCCGCGTCGTAGACCACCAGGTCGGCCGGGGCGCCCTCGTCCAGTCCCGGCCGCCCGAGCCAGGCCCGGGCGCTCCAGCTGGTCGCCGACAGGGCCTGGAGGGGCGGGATGCCGGCGGTGACCAGTTCCGCCACCTCCGCCGCGACCATGCCGTGGGCGAGCGAGCCGCCGGCGTCCGTGCCGACGTAGACGGGGATGCCGGCGTCGTAGGCGCCGCGCACGGTGTCGTAGCGGCGTTCGTGCAGCCGGCGCATGTGGGCGGACCAGCGGGGATAGCGGGTGTCGCCGCCGGCCGCGAGCTGCGGGAAGGTGGCGATGTTGACGAGGGTCGGGACGATCGCGACACCCCGCTCGGCGAACAGCGGGATCAGGTCCTCGGTCAGGCCGGTGGCGTGTTCGATGCAGTCGATGCCCGCCTCGACCAGATCCCGCAGGGAGTTCTCGGCGAAGCAGTGCGCGGTGACGCGGGCGCCGAGCCGGTGGGCCTCGGCGATGGCGGACTCGACCGCCGCCCGGGGCCAGCAGGGAGCGAGGTCGCCGAGGCCGCGGTCGATCCAGTCGCCGACCAGCTTGACCCAGCCGTCGCCGCGCCGCGCCTCCTGGGCGACGTACGCGACGAGGTCCTCCGGCTCGATCTCCCAGGCGTAGTTGCGGATGTAGCGGCGGGTGCGGGCGATGTGCCGGCCGGCGCGGATGATCTTCGGGAGGTCGTCGCGCTCGTCGATCCAGCGGGTGTCGGAGGGCGAGCCCGCGTCGCGCAGCAGCAGGGTGCCCGCCTCCCGGTCGGTGAGCGCCTGCTTCTCCGCGCTGTCGGCGTCGACCGGGCCGTGCGCCCCGAGGCCGACGTGGCAGTGCGCGTCGACCAGGCCGGGCAGCGCCCAGCCCGCCACCGTGGTGACGTCGCGGGCGCCGGCGGGGCGGTCGTACGAGATCCGCCCCCCGACCACCCACAGCTCGTCACGGACGTCGTCGGGTCCCGCCAGGACCCGGCCCTTCACGTGCAGCACGGCGCCATCGCTCATGCATCGCACCTTAACGACCTACGGTTCGTCCCCGTCCATCCGGTCGGCGCTCTCCTCCTCGACCTCGGCCATGGCCGGGTCGAGCAGCCGGGAGAGGAAGTGCCGGGTGCGCTCGTGCTGCGGGTCGCCGATGACCCGGTCGGGGCTGCCGTCCTCGACGATCACGCCGCCGTCCATGAAGACCACCCGGTCGGCGACCTCGCGGGCGAAGGTCATCTCGTGCGTGACGACCATCATCGTCATGCCGTCCTCGGCGAGCCGGCGCATCACGGCGAGGACGTCCCCGACGAGTTCCGGGTCGAGCGCGGAGGTCGGCTCGTCGAAGAGCATCACCCGGGGGCCCATGGCGAGCGCCCGGGCGATGGCCACCCGCTGCTGCTGGCCGCCGGAGAGGGAGGACGGGTAGGCGTCCGCCTTCTCCGCGAGGCCGACACGGGCGAGGTTCTCGGCGGCGGTCCTGGCGGCGGTCGCCTTGTCCCGCCCGAGGACCCGGCGCTGCGGCAGCGTGAGGTTCTCGGTGACGCTCAGGTGCGGGAAGAGGTTGAACTGCTGGAAGACCATGCCGATGTGGCGGCGTGCGGCGTCGATGTCCACGTCGGGGTCGGTGAGTTCGGTGCCGCCGACGAAGACCTTGCCCTCGGTGGGCTCCTCCAGCAGGTTCACGCAGCGCAGCAGCGTGGACTTGCCGGAGCCGGACGGCCCGATCACGCAGACGACCTCGCCCTGGCCGATCTCCAGGTCGATGCCGCGCAGGACGTGGTTGTCGCCGAAGGACTTGTGCAGGCCCTGGACGTGGATCTCCGGGCGGCTCAACGGATCGCCTCCTGGGACGTGGACTCCATGCGGCGGACGACGAAGCCGAGCGGAACGGTGACGAGCAGGTAGCAGAGCCCGGCCACCAGGATCGGGGTGGAGTTGGCGGTCGTACTGGCCAGGTCGTTGCCGAACTTGGACAGTTCCCGCTCCTCCAGGGTGACGCCGAGGAACAGCACCAGCGAGGAGTCCTTGAAGAGCAGGACCAGTTCGTTGGTCAGCGGCGGCAGGATGATGCGGAAGGCCTGCGGGACGATGATCGAGACCATGGCCCGGGCGGGCGAGAAGCCCAGCGAACGGGCGGCCTCCATCTGCCCCTTGGGCACCGCCTGGATGCCGGCGCGGATCGTCTCCGCCATGTAGGCGGCCGAGACCAGGCCGAGCGCGACGGCGACCTTGCCGTACGTTCCTCCCGGGTACTGGATGTCCGGGAAGGCCAGCGGTACGCCGACGCCGACGAAGATGAAGATCAGCAGCGCGGGCAGCCCGCGGAAGATCTCGATGTAGATGCCGGCGACCCAGCGGTAGGGCCCCACGGAGGACAGCCGCATCAGGGCGATGAGCATGCCGAGGGCCAGGCCGACGACGAAGCCGGACAGGGTGTACAGCACGGTGTTCTTCAGCGCCACCGTGATGACGTCCGGGAACATCTGCTCGGCGATGTGGGCCTGCGCGAACTGGTTCCTCAGCCGCCCCCAGTCCGCCGAGGCCGCGAACGCGACCAGGGCGGCGACGAAGACGGCGTACTGCGCCCCACGGGACAGCCGGCGCTTCTGGCGGCGGGTGAGGCCCCGCTTCTTCGGCTGGATCTGCGTGTCCGTGTCGGTCATCGGGTCAGGAGCCGGCCGGCGAGGCGGCGGAGGCCTTGTACGGGCCGATCCACTGCTCGTAGAGCTTCTTGTAGGTGCCGTCGGCCTTGGCCTTGGCGAGCGCCTTGTTGATGGCGTCGAGCAGCGCCTTGTTGCCCTTCTTCACGGTGAAGCCGTACTGCTCACCGGTCTTGAGGTTGTCGACGACCTTGAACCGGTCCGCGTTGGCCTTGTCCTTCAGCCAGCCCTGGACGACCGGGTAGTCGATGATGACGGCCTGGACCTGGCCGGTGCGCAGGCCGTTGAGGACCGCGTCGGAGGAGTGGAAGGAGACCGGGTCGTAGCCCTTGCTCTTGGCGTAGTCCTCGCCGGTGGTCTGCGCCTGGGCACCGAGCTTCTTGCCCTTGGCCTTGACGTCGGCGAGCGAGTTCACGCCGCTCTTCTTGTCGACGAGGACGGCCTGGGTGGCCTCGAAGTACGGGTCGGAGAAGTCGACGTTCTTCTTGCGCTCGGCGGTGATCGTCATGCCGGCGGCGGCCAGGTCGCACTGGCCGGAGTTGAGGAAGGCACCCGTCTTGAAGTTCTCGAACGGGGTGTCGAGCACCTGCTGCTTGACGCCCAGGTCCTTGGCGACGAGGTCGATCAGGGAGACGTCGAAGCCCTGCACCTTGCCGTCGATCACCGACTGGAACGGCGGGTACGGCAGGTGGGTGCAGGTGGTCAGCCGGCCGGCCTTGGCGAGGTGGACACCCTTGACGGTGGTCTTGCCGCTCCCCGAGTCGCTGGAGGAGCAGCCGGCCACGACGAGCACGAGTGCGGCGGTCGCGGTGGTGGCGGCCAGAAGGCGGGTCCGGCGCCCGAGGAGCGTTTTCATGGCGGGGAATCTCCTATAAGGGAACTGTGGGTTCCGATTATAAGGAGATGTTTGGGCCTCTCAAACCAAACCGATGGCCTTGGAGCCGCCCGGCCTAAGAAGTCGCCGCCCGGCAGGGGGCCGAGGGGTGGGAGTTACTCTCGTCCCCGTCGGCCTCCGGCCGGCCCCGTGGACCCTCGAGAGTGAAGAGAGCACCGCCGTGACCCACCCCTTCCTCGACCTGCCTCCGCTGAGTGCCGAGCGCTTCGCCGCCATCGAGGACGGGGTGGCCCGCCTGCTGGACACCCGGCAGGACGTGCTGATCACCCAGGGTGAGGCGCTGCTGCCGCTGGAGGGCGCGATCCGCGCGGCGGCCGGTCCGGGCACGGTGGCCCTGAACGTGATCACGGGCCCGTACGGGCAGACCTTCGGCAACTGGCTGCGCGACTCCGGCGCGACCGTGCACGACCTCTCGGTCCCCTTCCACACGGCGGTGACCGCCAAGCAGGTGCGGGAGGCGTTCGCCGCGCACCCGGAGATCGACTTCGTGTCGCTGGTGCACGCGGAGGCGGCGACCGGCAACACCAACCCGGTCGCGGAGATCGGCGCGGCGGTGCGGGAGCAGGGCGCGCTGTTCTACCTGGACGCGGTCGCCTCCGTGGGCGCCGAGCCGGTACTGCCGGACGCCTGGGGTGTGGACCTGTGCGTGATCGGGGCGCAGAAGGCGATGGGCGGCCCGGCGGGCGTGTCGGCGATCTCGGTCAGCGAGCGGGCGTGGGCCCGGATGGCGGCGAACCCGAACGCGCCGCGCCGCTCCTACCTCTCCCTGCTCGACTGGAAGGAGCGCTGGACCGACGCGGGCCGCAGGACGCTGCCGCACGCCCCCGCGCAGCTGGAGATGCTGGCACTGCAGGCATGCCTCGAACGCATCGAGTCGGAGGGCCCGGCCGCGGTGATGGCCCGGCACCGGCGCGCCGCGCTGGCCACGCGGGCGGGCGCGGTGGCACTGGGCGGGGGCCTGGAGCCGTACGTGTACGAGGCCGCGGAGGCCGCGCCGGTGGCCACGACGCTGCGGGTGCCGTCGGGGGTGGGCGCGTCGCGGCTGGTGGCCCGGGCGCTGGCGGGCGATCCGGCGCTGCCGCTGGCCGCGGGCGGGGGCGCGCTGGCCGAGGAGATGATCCGGGTCAACCACTACGGGGCCGACGCGACGCCGGGGGCGGTGCGGGCCTCCCTGACGGCACTGGCCGCCGCGCTGGCCGAACAGGGGGTGGCGGTGGATCCGATCGGCGCGCTGCGAGCCGTGGACGAGGCCTGGCGCTAGCCGCCGATTCACCCCACCCAGGGGTACGCCCGGCGCAAGGGCCGCGCCGGGATTACGCGCAAACGAATCGACGGAACGACCGGAGCCGGAATTCAATTGGATTTCACATTCCCCGTCAATTCACCGGACGATAGCTTCCCGTCTTCTTCTGCCCGCTTTTTGCAGAGCTAAACGGGGAAGTTTTCCGGCAGGTTTCCGGGCGTTTCCGTGTTGTGACACACTCCACAGCGGAATAGCTTTGTCCCGATTTTCCGTATGACAAATCGGGCATATCGTCTAGGTCGCTGCGCGGCACGGCGAGATCAGCCGTGCATTTCCTAATTCGCCTCGCTAAATTCGTGCCGCATGACTGCCGCACCAGCAGACCTACTCATCGACCGACCGGCGATGGCCGACGGAGCCGCGCTCTGGCGGCTGGCCAAGGACTCGAAAACCCTCGACCTGAACTCCTCGTACAGCTATCTGCTGTGGTGCCGGGACTTCGCCGGCACCTCGGCGGTGGCGCGCGGTGCGGGCGGGGAGCCGGTCGGATTCCTCACCGGCTACGTCCGGCCGGACCGCCCCGGGACCCTGCTCGTCTGGCAGGTGGCCGTGGACTCCGCCCACCGGGGCCTCGGCATCGCCGCCGCGCTGCTGGACGGACTGACCGCCCGGCTCACCGCCGAGCGCCGCATCACCGAGATCGAGACGACCATCAGCCCCGGCAACACCGCCTCCGAGCGGCTGTTCACCTCGTTCGCCGCCCGGCACGGAGCAGAGGTCACCCGTGAGGTGCTGTTCCCCGCCGACCTCTTCCCGGACGGCCCGCACGATCCAGAAGTGCTGTACCGCATCGGCCCGCTGACCGACTCCACCCCCCACTGAGGAGCGATTCACCGTGACCATCACCCAGCCCGACCTGAGCGTCTTCGAGACCGTCGAGTCCGAGGTGCGCAGCTACTGCCGCGGCTGGCCCACCGTCTTCGACCGTGCGGTGGGCAGCCGTATGTACGACGAGGACGGGCACGCGTACCTCGACTTCTTCGCCGGTGCCGGCTCACTCAACTACGGCCACAACAACCCGGTCCTGAAACGGGCGCTGATCGACTACCTGTCCCGCGACGGGGTCACCCACGGCCTGGACATGTCGACCACGGCGAAACGTTCCTTCTTGCAGACCTTCCAGGATCTGGTGCTGCGCCCGCGCGACCTGCCGTACAAGGTCATGTTCCCGGGCCCGACGGGCACCAACGCCGTCGAGTCGGCGCTGAAGCTGGCCCGGAAGGTGAAGGGCCGCGAGGCCATCGTGTCGTTCACGAACGCCTTCCACGGGATGTCGCTGGGCTCGCTCGCGGTCACCGGCAACGCCTTCAAGCGCGCCGGCGCCGGCGTACCCCTGGTGCACGGCACGCCCATGCCGTTCGACAACTACTTCGAGGGCAAGGTCCCGGACTTCCTGTGGTTCGAGCGGCTGCTGGAGGACCAGGGCTCCGGCCTCAACAAGCCGGCCGCCGTGATCGTGGAGACCGTGCAGGGCGAGGGCGGCATCAACGCCGCCCGGCCCGAATGGCTGCGCGCGCTCGCGGAGTTGTGCGAGCGGCAGGACATGCTGCTGATCGTCGACGACATCCAGATGGGCTGCGGCCGCACGGGCGCCTTCTTCTCCTTCGAGGAGGCGGGGATCACGCCCGACATCGTCACGGTCTCCAAGTCCATCAGCGGCTACGGGCTGCCCATGTCGCTGTGCCTGTTCAAGCCCGAGCTGGACGTCTGGGAGCCCGGCGAGCACAACGGCACCTTCCGCGGCAACAACCCGGCGTTCGTCACGGCCACCGCGGCCCTGGAGACGTACTGGACCGACGGCTCGGCCATGGAGAAGCAGACCCGCACCCGTGGCGAGCAGGTCGAGCAGGCGCTGATCTCCATCACCGAGGAGAACCTCGCCGACGTGAAGGAGTACCGCGGTCGCGGGCTCGTGTGGGGCCTGGAGTTCCACGCGAAGGACCGGGCCTCGCGCATCGCCCGGCGCGCCTTCGAACTCGGGCTGCTCATCGAGACGTCCGGCCCGGAGAGCGAGGTGGTCAAGCTGCTGCCCGCCCTCACCATCACTCCCGACGAACTGGACGAGGGGCTGAGCATCCTCGCCCGCGCCGTCCGGGAAACCGTCTGACCCGCCCGACTACCAGGAGGAAGAGCCCCACCGTGATCGTCCGATCGTTCAAGGAAGTCGAAGGCACCGACCGCCACGTCAAGGCCGAGTCCGGTACCTGGGAGAGCAAGCGGATCGTCCTCGCCAAGGAACGGGTCGGTTTCTCCCTGCACGAGACCATCCTCTACGCCGGGACGGAGACGTCGATGTGGTACGCCAACCACGTCGAGGCCGTCGTCTGCACCAAGGGTGAGGCCTACCTCACCGACCACGAGACCGGGAAGACGTACACCATCACCCCCGGCACCATGTACCTCCTCGACGGGCACGAGCGGCACACGCTGCGCGTGCAGGAGGACTTCCACTGCATCTGCGTGTTCAACCCGCCCGTGACCGGACGGGAGGACCACGACGAGAACGGCGTCTACCCGCTGCTCACCGAGCCCGAGGGGGTGTGACATCCAGTGACCACCATGACCACCGCCACCGACCTGTACCCCACCCGCGGCACCACCGAGGTGACCGTCCCGCGCAAGGACCCGGTCCTCTGGGGCTCCCCGGACACGCCCGGCCCGATCCCGAACGCCGACCTGCAGGCGTACGAGCGCGACGGCTTCCTCGCCATCGACCAGCTGATCACCCCGGACGAGGTCGAGGTGTACCGCGCCGAGCTGGACCGGCTGGTCACCGACCCGGCGATCCGCGCCGACGAGCGCTCCATCGTGGAGCCGAAGTCGCAGGAGATCCGGTCGGTCTTCGAGGTGCACAAGATCAGTGAGCTGTTCGCCGAGCTGGTGCGCGACCCCCGGGTGGTCGGCCGGGCCCGGCAGATCCTCGGCTCGGACGTGTACGTCCACCAGTCCCGGATCAACGTCAAACCGGGCTTCGGCGCGAGCGGCTTCTACTGGCACTCGGACTTCGAGACCTGGCACGCCGAGGACGGCCTGCCGAACATGCGCACGGTGTCCGTGTCGATCGCGCTGACCGAGAACTTCGACACCAACGGCGGGCTCATGATCATGCCGGGCTCGCACCGGACGTTCCTCGGCTGCTCCGGGGAGACGCCCAAGGACAACTACAAGAAGTCGCTGCAGATGCAGGACGCGGGTACGCCGTCCGACGAGGCGCTGACCGCGCTGGCGGGCGAGCACGGCATCCGGCTGTTCACCGGCAGGGCCGGCTCGGCGACCTGGTTCGACTGCAACTGCATGCACGGCTCCGGCGACAACATCACGCCGTACCCGCGCAGCAACGTCTTCATCGTGTTCAACAGCGTGGAGAACACGGCGGTGGAGCCGTTCGCGGCGCCGGTGCGCCGGCCGGAGTTCATCGGAGCGACGGACTTCACTCCGGTGACGTGAGCGCGGGTCCCGGAGCGACGCTTCCTGCGATGACGTGACCGTGCAGTGACCCCCGACCACCGGGCCGGGGCCTCCTCGTGTGGGACGGGAGGCCCCGGCCCGGTCGTGTCAGCCGGACAGCGCCTCCAGCAGGCGGTCCACGTCCGCCGCCGTGTTGTAGAGGTGGAAGGCCGCGCGCAGACAACCCGCGCGGTCGGAGACCTCGATGCCCGCCCGGCTCAGACCGGCCTGCCGGGAGCCGAGGCCGGGCACCGAGACGATCGCCGAGCCGGGTGCGGGCACCGGCTCGTGGCCGAGCCGCGCGAGCCCCGCGCGGAACCGGTCCGCGAGGCCCACGTCGTGCGCGTGGATCGCCGCCACGCCGATCTCCTCGACCAGGTCGAGGGAGCGGCGCAGGCCCGCGTAGCCGAGCAGTGCGTAGGTGAGGTCGAACCGCCGGGCGGAGCCGGCGAGTTGGGCGACCGGACCGTAGCAGCTGTCCCATGGCGCCTCGCCCGCGACCCAGCCGGCGAGTATCGGCGTCAGCCCGCCGAAGTCCTCGGGAACGGTGAGGAAGGCGGCCCCGTGCGGCCCCATCAGCCACTTGAAGGAGACCGAGGCGGTGAAGTCGTAGGCCCCCGCGTCCATCGGCAGCCAGCCCGCGGCCTGCGAGAAGTCGACGTAGGTGCGCGCGCCGTGCGCACGGGCGGCCTCGCGCAGGGCGGCCAGGTCGGCGACGCGCCCGTCGGCGGACTGGGCCGCGCCGACCGCCACGAGCGCGGTGCCCGGACGGACGGACTCGGCGATCCGCTCCAGCGGGGCCGTGCGCACCTTGAGGTCGCCGCGGACGTGGAACGGGTTGAGAACGGAGGTGAAGTCGTCCTCGGCGGTGAGGACTTCAGCGCCGGCGGGCAGCGAGGCCGCGATCACGCCCGTGTGCGCGGCGACCGAGGCGCCGGCCGCCACCCGGGTGGCCGGAACGCCGGCGAGCCGGGCGTACGCGGCCCGGCAGGCCTCCACGTCCTCGAAGAGCGGGATCAGTGGCCGCCCCTCGGCCCGGAGCAGCGCCGCCTCGTGCAGGGCGGCGACGGCACGGACGGGCAGCAGGCCGCTGCTCGCGGTGTTGAGGTACGTGCTCTTCGGGGTGAACTCGGCGCGGACGCGGCTCTCGAACGTCTCCGTGGTGTCCATGGGACCACTCTGCGGCCCCGTGAAGTCGCCGTCCATTGCGGATTTTCGCGTGAATCCGGTGAGCAAGCCTTATACATCCGCGCCGACCTGCGGTTTCGGCCGCGCGACCCGCGGCTTCCATCGCGCCGGCCCGCGGTTTCAGCCGAGCCGGCCCGCGGTTTCAGTCGTGCCGGCGCGCGGTTTCAGCCGAGCCGGCCCGCGCTTTCAGCCGTGCTGCGGGACCGCGCACCCGTCCGGACCGCAGGCTTCGGCGTCACCCTGGGCGATCGGCTTCAGCGGGGAGCGCTCGCCCCAGGCCTGGGCCAGCGCCTGGGTGAAGACCTCGGCGGGCTGGGCGCCGGAGACGCCGTACGTGCGGTCGAGGACGAAGAAGGGCACCCCGTTCGCACCGAGCTGGGCGGCCTCGCGCTCGTCGGCGCGGACCGCGTCGGCATAGGCGTCCGGGTCGGCGAGCACCGTGCGGACCGAGGCGGCGTCCAGTCCCGCCTCGACGGCCAGCTCGACCAGGCGGTCGTCGCCCTCGGTGAAGACGGACCGCTCCTCGGCGAAGTTCGCCCGGTAGAGGATCTGGATCAGCTCGTCCTGCCTGCCGTGCTCCTTGGCCAGGTGCAGCAGGCGGTGCATGTCGAAGGTGTTGCCGTGGTCGCGGCCCCGGGTGCGGTAGTCCAGGCCCTCGGCGGCGGCCTGGGCACCCAGGTTCTCCTCGCCGGCCTGGGCCTGCGCCTCGCTCATGCCGTACTTCGCGGTCAGCATGGTGATCACCGGCTGCACGTCGCCCTTGGCGCGGCCGGGGTCCAGCTCGAAGGAGCGGTGCACCACCTCGACCTCGTCGCGGTGCGGGAAGGCGGCCAGCGCCTTCTCGAAGCGGGCCTTGCCCACGTAGCACCACGGGCAGGCGATGTCGCTCCAGATCTCGACGCGCATTCTCCGGCTCTCCAGGTCGTACGGGCACGGGGGCTCTCCCCGGCGCCGGTACGTGAACATTCAATGAGCGGGTTTCATTCCCCGGCCGCAGAGAGCCGTCGCGGTCACGCCGCCGTCTGCGGGGCGGTGCCGTGGCGGCTGAACTGGGCGCGGTAGGCGCTCGGGGTGAGGCCGGTGCGGCGGACCAGGTGGGCGCGCAGCGAGTCGGCGGTGCCCAGGCCGCAGGCGGCGGCCAACTGGTCCATGGACAGGGTGGTGGTCTCCAGCAGCTCCTTGGCCCGCTCGATGCGCTGGTGCAGCAGCCACTGCAGCGGGCTGACCCCGCTCTCGGCGTGGAAGCGCCGGGTGAGGGTGCGGACGGAGACTCCGGCGTGCCGGGCCAGGTCGGTGAGCGTGAGCGGCTTGTCGAGGTTGCGCATGGCCCAGCCGCGCGTGTCGGCACAGGCGGTGCCGCGTTCGGGTGGCAGCGGGGTCTGGGTGAACTGGGTCTGGCCGCCGGGGCGCACCGGGGCGACCAGGGCGCGGCGGGCCACCTCGTTGGCGACGGCGGCGCCGTAGTCGGTGCGGATGAGGTGCAGGCACAGGTCGATGCCGGCCGCGTAGCCGGAGGAGGTCAGGATCGGGCCGTCCTGCACGTAGAGCACGTCGGCGCGCAGGTCGACGTGCGGGTACCGCTTGCGCATCTCGTCGGCGTGCGCCCAGTAGGTGGTGGCCCGGCGGCCGTGGAGCAAGCCCGCCTCGGCGAGCTGGAAGGCGCCGGTGCAGATGGAGGCGATGCGCTTGCCGTCGGCGGCCGCCTGGCGGACGGCGGCCACGATCCGCGGGTCCGGTTCGAAGGGCGCCCCCGTGCCGGCGACGACCACCGTGTCCGCCTGCCGTACGGCGTCCAGACCGTGCGGGACGTACAGGTCGAGTCCGCCGGTCGTGGGCACGGGCCCGGGCTCGGCCGTGCAGACGACCACCTCGTAGCCCGGCCGGCCGTCCGCCTCGACCTTGCCGAACAGCATCTCCGGCATGGCGAGGTTGAACATGGAGACGGGGGACGGGGCGATGACGGTGACGCGGTGTGGGGCGAGCCGCTCGGGCATGGCCAGAACCTCCGGACGCATGGCATTCAGGTCACTACTGTACGGCCTCGCAGGTCCGCAGCATGGAGACCATGTCAACGAACCAGATACCGAAGGTCGAGGAAGTCGGCCTCACCGGGGGCGGGTTGGAGCCCAGGAGGCCCTCGTCCTCCCTCACCCTCACCGCCGCCCTGCTCGGTTTCGCGCTGATCTGCCTCGACGCGTCGGTGGTGAACGTGGCCCTGCCCGCGATCGGTTCCACCTTCGGCGCCGGCATGTCCGGCCTGCAGTGGGTGGTGGACGCCTACACCCTGTCCTTCGCCGCGCTGATGCTGTCCACCGGGGCCTTCTCCGACCGGGCCGGGGCGAGCCGGGCGTTCGCGCTCGGCACCGCGGTGTTCACGCTCGCCTCGGCGGCCTGCGGACTGGCCCCCGGCCTGGCCCCGCTGATCACCGCCCGCGTCGTGCAGGGGGTGGCGGCGGCGGTCGTGCTCCCGGCGTCACTGGCGCTGGTGCGGCAGGCGTACCCCGACCCGGCGCGGCGGGCCCGCGCGGTGGCCGCCTGGGCGGCGGGCGGTTCGCTGGCGGTGGCGCTCGGCCCGGTGGCGGGCGGCGCGCTGACCACGGTCTGGGACTGGCGCGGTGTCTTCTTCGTCAACCTGCCGGTGGGCGCGGTGATCCTGGCGCTGCTGGTCCGGGCCCCGCGTTCGCGGCCCCGCCCGGCCCCGCTGGACGTGCCCGGCCAGCTGACGGCGGTGGTGGCACTGACGGCCCTGACGTTCGCGGCGATCGAGGGCGGCACGGCGGGCGGGGCGGCACTGCTGGTGGCCCTCGTCGCGGGCGCCGTGTTCCTGCGCATCGAGGCGCGCCGGACCCATCCGGTGGTGCCCCTCGGCCTGTTCCGGGACAGGACCGTGGCGACGGCGGTCGCGGCGGGAGCAGCGGTCAGTGTGGCCTTCTACAGCATGGTGTTCGTCTTCTCCCTCTTCTTCCAGCAGGTGCAGCGGCACTCCGCGCTGACCGCGGGGCTGATGTTCCTGCCGATGACGGGCCTGATCGCGGTGACGAACGTGGTCGCGGGCAAGCTCGCGAGCCGCTACGGCCCCCGGCTGCCGATGCTCGTGGGCCAGCCCGTCGCCGTCCTCGGCCTGCTCCTGCTGCTGTACGTCGACGCCGGTACGCCGCCGCTGCTGGTGGCCGCGCTGCTGATCCCGCTGGCGCTGGGGTGCGCGCTGACGGTGCCACCGCTCACCGCAGCGATGATGGACGCCGTACCCGCCGACCGGGCGGGCCTGGCGGCCGGCGTCCTCAACGCGGCCCGGCAGGTGTCCGGCGGCCTGGGCATCGCGGTGTTCGGGGCGCTCGTGGCCGACGGTTTCGAGGCGGGCATGCGGCTCAGTCTGGGCATCAGCGCGGTCCTGCTGACGCTGACGTCCGTCCTCAGCTTCCGTCTCGCAGGTCGCTCGGCCAGGCGGGCCTGAACTCGATGTGGTCGTACGTGACCACGCAGCCCTGCCCCAGCGGGGACTGGGTCATGAACCCGACCAGCGCGGCGCCCGTCTCCTTCTCGTCCCCGAGGGTGAAGAGCCGGACGAAGGTCCAGCGGACCCCGTCCCGGGAGGCATGGAAGGCGAACGCCCGCCCGGTCCGGCTGACCCGCAGCCACACCGAACTGCCGTCCACGGTGAAGGAGTTGGCGTCGTCGGAGTGCTCCCGGGTGACCACCGTGCAGACGGTGGGGACGTCCGGGGAGTACTCCAGGCAGAGCTTGGCCCAGGCCCGCTCGCCGACGTGGACGTACAGCACGCCGGCGTCGAACGCGGCCCGGAACCCCACGGTGACCCGCGCGATCAGCTGGAAGTCCCCCTCGGGCGCCCCGAGCAGCCGGGGCGCGTCGGAGGCGGGGTCCAGGGCCTCCCCGGTGGGCGGCACGAACCGGTCCTGCCGGGGACCGGCCCATCCGCTCAGTACACCGTCCTCGTGGACCCAGTGGCCGTCGGGTCCGTACGTCCGCAGGGGGAAGGGGAGTTCGGGAAGTTCCACGTCCATCGTCCGATTGTCGCAGCAGATGTTCCGAGGAGGGATCGCCGGTCCCGCCCCGCGCTCACGGTGCTACCGCTCGAGGACCCCGTTGAACCGCCGGGGAAGCCCGAGCGGATTGTCGTCGCGCAGTTCCCTCGGCAGCAGGGCCTCCGGCGCGTTCTGGTAGACCACCGGCCGCAGCCACCGCTCGATGGCGGTGCCGCCGACGGAGGTGGACGTGGAGGTGGTCGCCGGGTAGGGCCCCCCGTGGTGCTGGGCCGGCGCCACGGCCACTCCGGTCGGCCACCCGTTCACCAGTACGCGCCCTGCGAGCGGAGTCAGCTCGGCGAGGATCGCCGCACCCCGGCCCTCACCGGCCGCCTCCCGCGAGGACAGCTGGACCGTCGCCGTCAGGTTCCCGGGCAGCCGCGACAGCACCGTCCTCGCCTCGGTCTCGCCCTCGTAGCGGACGACCACGGTGACCGGCCCGAAGCACTCCTCCAGCAGCAGGTCGGCGGCGCCCGGCTCGGCCAGCCGGCTCGCCGCGACCGTCAGGAATCCGGCGCTGACCGTGTGCTCGCCGCCCGCGCCCGGCGGCACCGGGGCCTCCACGCCCGGCAGTTCGGCGCGCTCGCGCACACCGGCGAGGAAGGCGTCCCGCATGCGGTGGTCGAGGAGCACACCGGCGCCGGTGCCCCCGACCGCGTCGGTCAGGGACTTCAGCAGCCGGTCGCCGCCCGCGCCGGACGGCACCAGCACCAGACCCGGCTTGACGCAGAACTGGCCGACGCCGAGGGTCATCGACCCGGCGAGTCCGGCGCCGATCTCCTCCGCACGCTCGGCCGCCGCGTCCTCGGTGACCAGCACCGGGTTCAGCGAGCCCAGCTCGCCGTGGAACGGGATCGGCACCGGACGGGCGGCCGCCGCGTCGAAGAGGGCACGGCCGCCGCGTACGGACCCGGTGAAACCGGCGGCGGCGACCAGCGGGTGCTTGATCAGCTCGACGCCCGCCTCGAAGCCGTGCACGAGTCCGACGGCGCCCTCGGCGATGCCGTGTTCGGCGGCGGCCCGGCGCAGCACCCCGGCGACCAGCTCGGAGAGGGCCGGGTGGTCGGGGTGGGCCTTGACGACGACCGGGCAGCCCGCGGCCAGCGCGCTCGCGGTGTCGCCGCCGGCGACGGAGAAGGCGAAGGGGAAGTTGGAGGCGGAGTAGACCGCGACGACGCCGAGCGGGACCTTGTGGCGGCGCAGGTCCGGGACGGGCGGGGTCGCGGTGTCGTCGGGGTGGTCGATGACGACGTCGAGGAACGCGCCCTCGTCGACGATGTCGGCGAACGCCCGCAACTGGTAGGCGGTCCGGGCGAGTTCACCGGTCAGCCGGACCGGCCCGAGCGCGGTCTCGGCGTCGGCGGTCTCGATCAGGCCGTCCCCGGCCGCCTCCAGGCCGGCGGCCGCCGAGCGCAGGAACGCGGAGCGGACCGCCCGGTCGGCGAGGCCGTCGCGGGCGGCGTGGGCCGCCCGCACCGCCGCGTCCACCTCCCGGGCCGTGGCCTCCACCGCAACCCGCTCACGCTGCTTCCCGGTGCGCGGGTCGACACTCCAGACTGGTGCTGCTGCCACCTCGGGTCCCTCCCAAATAAGGCCGCACTGCCTCGGTCACCGATCAGTCGCGTTCGATATACTGAACGCCGTCTCTGGTGATGAATACGCTGTTCGGAGACTACATTTCTGGGTGCGCGAATATCCAGGTCCTGGTCGAACGAAGGGGTCAGAGGCGATGACGGCAGGCGACACAGGCGGCGGGGCGCAGGTCAAGTCCGCGGTACGGACCGTTGAGCTGCTGGAGTACTTCGCCGGCCGGCCCGGCATGCACTCCCTCGCGGCCGTCCAGGAGGCGGTGGGGTACCCCAAGTCGAGCCTGTACATGCTGCTGCGCACGCTCGTGGAGTTGGGCTGGGTGGAGACGGACGCGACGGGCACCCGGTACGGCATCGGGGTGCGGGCGCTGCTCGTCGGCACGTCGTACATCGACGGCGACGAGGTGGTGGCCGCCGCCCGCCCGACCCTGGACCGGCTCTCCGACGACACCACGGAGACCATCCACCTGGCCCGCCTCGACGGCGTCAACGTCGTCTATCTGGCCACCCGGCAGTCCCAGCACTACCTGCGCCCGTTCACCCGGGTCGGGCGGCGGCTGCCGGCCCACTCCACCTCGCTCGGCAAGGCGATCCTCGCCACGTACACCGACGAGCAGGTGCGCAAGCTGCTGCCGGAGACGCTGCCCGCGCTCACCGAGCACACCATCACCGACCGCGAGCAGCTCATCGAGGAGCTGCGCCAGGTCCGGGAGCAGGGCTTCGCGGTCGACCGCGAGGAGAACACGCTGGGCCTGCGCTGCTTCGGCGTGGCGATCCCGTACCGCACGCCCGCCCGCGACGCCATCAGCTGCTCGGTCCCGGTGGCCCGGCTGACCCCCGCCCACGAACAGCTGATCAGGGACGCGCTGTTCGACGCCCGGGACCGCCTGACGCTCGCGACCCGAAGGCTCTGAGCCGGCGCCCCGCGCACCCGGGACACCGGGGGCGCGGGGCGCCGGGGCACAGGCGGCGCGGGGCACAGGCAGGCGCGGGGCCCGGGGAACAGGCGGCGCGGGGCAGACGTCCGGAGCCTCGCGCCGGTCGTGGGCATGGGTTGCTGGCGGTCGTAGGGTCGGTTCCATGAAGATCGCGTTGCGGGCCGTGGCGGAGGACGATCTGCCGGTGTTCTTCCGGCAGATGACCGACCCGGAGGCGGTCCGGATGGCCGCGTTCGGCCCGCCGGACCCGGGCGACCGGGCCGCCTTCGACGCCCAGTGGGACCGGCTGCGGAACTCCTCCGACGTGGTGCGCACGGTCCTGTCCGACGGACGGGTGGCGGGCAGCGCGGCCGTCTACGGCGAGCCGGGCGAGCGCGAGGTGACGTACTGGATCGACCGTGCGTACTGGGGCCGGGGGGTGGCCACGGCGGCCCTGCGGGCCCTGCTCGCCGAGGTGCCCGAACGGCCCCTGTACGCGCGTGCGGCGGCCGACAACACCGCCTCGCTGCGGGTGCTGGGCAAGTGCGGGTTCCGCGAGTCGGTCCGGGCCCGGGGATACGCCAACGGACGCGGCCGGGAGATCGAGGAGGTCGTCCTGGTCCTCGACGTCTGAGCCCTCCCGGGCGGAGACCCTGCACACCCGAGCCCTCCCGGACGGAGACCCTCGACGCCCGAGCCCTCCCGGACGGAGACCCTGGACGCCCGAGCCCTCCCGGACGGAGACCCTGCACGTCCGAGCCCTTCCGGGGTGCCGCCGGCGATCCGGTTTCCTGAACGCTCGATGAGAAAGCCGGGTGTCCGGGAACGATTGACCCCTTCCCGCTCGTCTTCCGGGCGGGATGAACAAGACGATCAGGCGGGCGTCCGTCTTCGCGCTGCTGCTCGTGCTCGCTCTGCTGGTCAGGGCGACATGGGTGCAGTTCTACGACGGCAAGGCCCTCGCGGACGACAACCACAACCGGCGCAACGCGATCGCCACGTACTCGCGGCCGCTCGGGAACATCATCGTGGCCGGGGACGCGATCACCGGCTCCGCACGGACGAAGGGCGGCGACCTCGCGTACAAACGGACGTACAAGGACGGCAAGCTGTACGCCGCGGTGACCGGCTACGCCTCGCAGGCATACGCGCCCACCCAGCTGGAGGGCATCTACACGGACCTGCTCAACGGCACGGACGCCAAGCTCAAGACGGTGATGGACACCGTCACGGGCCGCCGCGCCGATCCGGGCAACGTCCTCACGACGATCGATCCGGCCGTGCAGAAGGCGGCCTACCGCGCGCTCGGCGGCAACAAGGGCGCGGCCGTCGCGCTCGACCCCGGGACCGGCAAGATCCTCGCGGCGGTGTCCACCCCGTCGTACGACCCCACCACGCTGACCGACGCGAACTCGGCCGGGTCGGCGTGGAAGGCGCTCAACGCGGACAAGGACAAGCCGCTCACCAACCGCGCGCTGCGCCAGCCGCTGCCCCCGGGCTCGACGTTCAAGCTGGTCGTGGCGGCGGCCGCGCTGGAGAGCGGGCTGTACAAGGACGTGGACGAGCGGACCGACAGCCCCTCCCCCTACTTCCTGCCGGGCACGACGCACGAGCTGCCGAACGAGAGCAAGTCCGCGCCGTGCGAGAACGCCTCGATCCGGGTCGCCCTGCGCTACTCCTGCAACAACGTCTTCGGGCACATGGCCGTCCAGCTCGGGCAGGACAAGGTGCGGGAGACGGCCGAGAAGTTCGGCTTCAACGACCAGAAGCAGGACGTGCCGGTGCGGGCCTACCCGAGCGTCTACCCCTCCGGCATGGACAAGGCGCAGACCGCCCTGTCCGGCATCGGCCAGTTCGACGTCACCGCGACCCCGTTGCAGATGGCCATGGTGTCCGCGGCCATAGTCAACGGCGGCAAGCTGGTCTCGCCGCACGTGGTGTCGCAGATCACCGACAGCGGTGGTGAGGTGTTGCACGACTACGACGACGGCGCGGACACCCGGGAGATCGTCAGCTCCTCGACCGCCGAGCAACTGCAGTCGGCCATGGAGACGGTGGTCAAGGAGGGCACGGGCACGAACGCGCTGATCGACGGGGTCACCGTCGGCGGCAAGACCGGTACCGCCCAGCACGGCGAGAACAACAGCAAGACGCCGTACGCCTGGTTCACCTCGTACGGCAAGTCCGGCGGCAAGCAGGTCGCCGTCGCGGTGATGGTCGAGCAGTCGGACGCGGCGCGCTCGGAGGTCAGCGGAAACGGTCTGGCCGCGCCCGTGGCCAAGGCGATGATGCAGGCGGCGCTGAAGAGTTGAGGCAGGGCCGCGGAGGGCGCCCTCCGCGGCCTACTTCACCCCCAGCACCTGCTCCACCGGATCGATCGCGAAGTACACGAGGAACAGCGCCGAGACCCCCCAGAGCAGCCAGTTGACCTCCTTCGCCCGGCCCAGCACCGTCTTGACCAGGACGTGGGCGAGGAAGCCCGCGCCGATGCCGTCGGTGATCGAGTAGGTGAACGGCATGGTGACGATGGTGAGGAACGCCGGGACGGCGATCCCGTAGTCGTCCCAGTCGATGTGCTTGACGTGGGTCATCATCAGGAAGCCGACCGCGATCAGTGCGGGCGCCGCCGCCTGGAGCGGGACGATGGTGAGCAGCGGGGTGAGGAAGAGGGCGAGGCCGAAGAGGCCGCCGGTGACCAGGTTGGCGAAGCCGGTGCGGGCTCCCTCACCGACACCGGCCGCGGACTCGATGTAGGCGGTGTTGGAGGAGGCGGAGCCGACACCGCCGGCGACGGCGGCGGCCCCGTCGATGAACAGGACGCGGCCGATGCCGGGCACCCGGCCCTTCTCGTCCAGCAGCCCGGCCTCGGCGCTGATGCCGACGATGGTGCCCATGGCGTCGAAGAAGTCCGACAGCACGAGGGTGAAGACGAGCAGGACGGCGGTGAGGACGCCAGCCTCGGCGAAGCCGCCGGCCGGACTGAAGTGGCCGACCAGCCCGAAGTCCGGCGCGGCGACGATCTCGTCCGGCACCTTGGGCGTGGTCAGGCCCCAGCTCTTGATGTCGGCGACGGAGTCGATGACGACGGCGACGACGGTCATCGTCACGATGCTGATGAGGATCGCGCCCCTCACCTTGCGGGCGAGCAGCCCGATGGTGAGCAGCACACCGACGCAGAAGACGAGGACGGGCCAGCCGGTGAGGCGCCCGACGGCACCGAGCTGCACGGGCACGGTGGTGTGCGCGGCGTCCGGGATGCGGCTGACGAACCCGGCGTCGACGAAGCCGATGAAGGCGATGAACAGGCCGATGCCGACCCCGATCGCCTGCTTCAGCTGCTGGGGGATCGCGTTCATGATCGCTTCCCGGAGCCCGGTGAGGACCAGCAGGCAGATGACCGCGCCCTCGATCACGACCAGGCCCATCGCGTCGGGCCAGCTCATCAGCGGGGCGAGCTGGAAGGCGACGACGGCGTTGAGGCCGAGTCCGGCGGCGACGGCGAGCGGGAGGTTGCCGCCGACGCCCATGACGATCGTCATCACGCAGGCCACCAGGGCCGTGGCGGTGACGAGCTGGCCGGTGTCGAGGGAGTGGCCGTACTTGTCCCTGGCGCTGCCCAGGATGATCGGGTTCAGGACGAGGATGTAGGCCATGGTGAAGAACGTGGCGAAGCCGCCGCGTATCTCCCGGCCGAACGTGGATCCCCGCTCGGATATCCGGAAGTAGCGGTCCACGCGGTTGCGAGCGGGTGGCGCGGTGGTCGGACGCCGGTCCGCCTTCTGCGTCTCGGTCATGGTCCAACTCCTCGGGGGCTGAGGGGCGGTGTGCGGATGCTGGCTGGATTGTGCCCCCGCCGGGCCCGTTTCAGGTTTTCGCCGTGTAACGGAAACCGGCCGGCCGCGGTCCCGGCGCACCCGGACCGGGCCGACCGAAGCCCTCGCGCGTGCGCGGGCCCCCGCCACGGCGTGGCGGCGCCGGTGGCGGGGGCCCGGTACGAGCGGCCGGCCGGGGCCGCCCGCTCTGCGGCGTCAGGAGACGAAGTACGTCGGGTTCGGCAGCTTGTAGGTGCGGTCCGCGTAGCCGCCGTCCAGGTCCGAGTACTGGTCGCCGAAGTTGGCGATGATCTCGTACCCGAGGTCGTCCTCGATGTGTCTGCGGGTGCCGGACTTGTACTGCACGGTCGTGCACTTCCAGGCGCCCGGGGCCGCGCAGTCCTTCAGGTAGGCCGGCGGGTTGGCCGCGTCCTTGAGGAACATGTGGCCGGCGTCGAGGTTCACGTCGGCGCCGTCCTTCCTCAGGTTCGCGACCGCGGCGGACCGCTGCGCCTCCGACAGGCCGGAGTTGTAGAAGACCTCGACGCCCCGGGACTCGGCGTACCGGACCAGCGCGGGGCTGCCGAAGACGGCGGGGCGGTCGGCGCGGTTGACGTAGTCGTTCCAGGTGGCCGAGTTGTACGTGTAGTTGTAGCGCTTCTCGTAGTCGAGGCTGAGCAGCAGCGTGTCGTCGATGTCGAAGACGACGGCCGGCTTCTCGTGGTGGCGGTGCGCCCTGCGGGCCGCCTTGTCGATGTAGCGCTCGGCGTCGTGGTCGATGCGCGCCAGGTCCTGGGCGTACGGGCTGTCGGGGGACGCCTGGTAGACGCCGTTGCCGTCGACGGTGGTGCCGTAGTAGGCGTCGATGTCCTTCACCAACTGCCCGATGTTGTAGGGCTCGTGGGTGGAGTTCGCCGTGGACTGGCCGGCGGTGGCAGCGCCCGCGCCGTACAGCCCGGCACCGGCGACGGCACAGGCGGCGGCGACGGCGGCCGCTCTCAGGGACTTCCGCATGGGTTCTCCGGATCTGGTGATGGATGGTGATGTACCAGCTCAGGGATTGTCTACGCGCATCACAAGCACACCGCGAGCCCTGTTATGGGATCGATACGCACACCCGGTGGCGCCACAACTCACCGCCCGCCGCGCGCCATTGCCCTGCCCTGACTCGCGCATGACGCGGGCTTGACGCACCCCCTCACGGTTCGAGGAGGCCGGCAGGCAGACAGGGGCAGTGGGGGCGGGTCAGCCGGCGTACGGGTCGGCCACCGTGCCCGGGCGGGCCAGGAACTCGAAGTCGCAGCCGGTGTCGGCCTGTGTGATCTGGTCGTTGTAGAGGGCGCCGTAGCCGCGCTCGTACCGGGCGGGCGGCGGCGTCCACTCGGCCCGGCGGCGCCCCAGCTCCTCGTCGTCCACGTGGAGACGGAGGGTGCGGGCCCCGACGTCCAGCGTGATGAGGTCCCCGGTGCGGACCAGGGCCAGCGGGCCGCCGACGTACGACTCGGGGGCCACGTGCAGCACGCAGGTGCCGTAACTGGTGCCGCTCATCCGGGCGTCGGAGATCCGGACCATGTCCCGCACGCCCTGTCTCAGCAGGTGGGCCGGGATCGGGAGCATGCCGTACTCGGGCATGCCGGGGCCGCCCTTGGGGCCGGCGTTGCGCAGCACCAGCACGCTGTCGGCGGTGATGCCGAGCGCGGGGTCGTCGATGGTGCGCTGCATCGTGCGGTAGTCGTCGAAGACGACGGCCGGGCCGGTGTGCCGCAGCAGGCGGGGCTCGGCGGTGATGTGCTTGACGACCGCGCCGTCCGGGCAGAGGTTGCCGCGCAGGACGGCGACGCCGCCCTCGCCGGCGACCGGGTTGCCGCGGGGCCGGATGACGTCGTCGTCGTGCACGCGGGCCCCCCGCAGTTGCTCGCGCAGGGTGTCGTGCGAGACGGTCGGCCGGTCCAGGTGGAGCAGATCGGGGATCCGGGAGAGGAAGCCGGGCAGGCCGCCCGCGAAGTGGAAGTCCTCCATGAGGTGGCGCTGCCCGCCCGGGCGGACGTCGGCGAGCACGGGAACCGTGCGGGAGATGCGGTCGAAGTCGTCCAGGGTGAGCCGTACCCCCGCCCGGCCCGCCATGGCGATCAGGTGGATCACGGCGTTGGTGGAGCCGCCGAGGCCCAGGACGGTCGTCACCGCGTCCTCGAAGGCCTCGCGGGTGAGGATCTCGCTCAGCCTGCGGTCCCGGTGGATCAGGCCGACGATCGTCAGTCCCGCCCTCGCGGCCATCCGGTCGTGTGCGGAGTCCACCGCCGGGATGCTCGACGCGCCGGGCACGGTCACCCCCAGCGCCTCGGCGGCGGCCGTGAGCGTGGACGCCGTGCCCATGGTCATGCAGTGGCCGGGGGAACGGGCCAGGCCGCTCTCCAGCTCGGCCATCTCGCAGTCGCCGATGAGGCCGGCCCGCTTGTCGTCCCAGTACTTCCACATGTCGGTGCCGGAACCGAGGACCTGGTCGCGCCAGTGGCCCGGCAGCATGGGCCCGGCCGGGACGAAGACGGCGGGCAGGTCCACGGAGGCGGCGCCCATGAGCAGGGCGGGTGTCGATTTGTCACATCCGCCCATGAGCACCGCGCCGTCGACCGGGTACGACCGCAGCAGTTCCTCCGTCTCCATGGCGAGCAGGTTGCGGTAGAGCATCGGGGTCGGCTTCTGGAAGGTCTCGCTGAGGGTGGAGACCGGGAACTCCAGCGGGAAGCCGCCCGCCTGCCACACCCCGCGCTTGACGGCCTGGGCGCGCTCGCGCAGGTGGACATGGCAGGGGTTGATGTCGGACCAGGTGTTGAGGATCGCGACGACCGGCTTGCCGAGGTGTTCCTCGGGCAGGTACCCGAGCTGTCGGGTGCGGGCGCGGTGGCTGAAGGAACGCAGCCCGTCGGTGCCGTACCACTGGTGGCTTCTGAGGTCTTCCGGCTGCCTGCGCGGTGCGTTCACGTCGGCCGTCCGGTCGTCCAGGCGGCGGCGATGGCGGCGACCTCGGCGCGCTCGTCCTCGGGCAGCGTCCGGCTCGGCGGGCGGACGTCCCGGCGGCACAGGCCGAGCGCGGCGAGGGCCTCCTTGACGACGGTGACGTTGTTGGCGGAGCCGTGGGCGGCGCGCAGTTCCTCGAAGCGGCGGATCCGTTCCCAGACCCTCATGGCTGCCGGGTGGTCGCCGGACCGGAGGGCTTCGAGCATGGTCAGCGAGACGGCCGGGGCCACGTTCACCAGACCGGAGGTGAAGCCGGTGGCGCCCGCGGAGAAGTAGGAGGGCGCGTAGGGCTCGGCGAGGCCCGCCACCCAGACGAAGCGGTCGAGGCCCGCGTCCCGGGCGAAGCCGGCGAACCGGGCGGCGTCCGGTACGGCGTACTTCACGCCGATGACGTTCGGGCAGTGGCCGGCGAGTTCGGCGAGGCGGCCGCCGGGCAGCCGGGCGTCGCGGAGGTAGGGCACCACGCCCAGTTCGGGCACGGCGTCGGCGACGGCGCGGTGGTAGTCGACCCAGCCGGCGGCCGAGACGTACGGGTGGACGGGCTGGTGGACCATCACCATCCGGGCGCCGGCGTCGCGGGCGTGCCGGGCGGCGGCGATCGCGGAGGGCAGGTCGTGTCCGACGCCGGCGAGGACCACCGCACGGTCGCCCGCCTCCTCGACGGTCGTCTCGGTGACCAGACGGCGCTCCTCGGGCGTGAGGGCGTAGAACTCGCCGGTGTTCCCGTTGGGGGTGAGGGTGCCGATGCCGCTGTCGAGCAGCCGCCGCAGCAGCGTCCGGTGGGCCTCCCGGTCGACGGAGCCGTCCGCGGCGAAGGGCGTCACCGGGATGGCCACCACGTCGGCGAGGGCCGCCCGTTGGGTCTCGAACATCACGCTGCTCATTCCCGGCCCGCCGCCGGTCCGGTCCCGGGGAAGGCACGCCGCACGAAGGACGCGATGTGGGCGTGCAGGGCGCCGGCGGCGCCGTCCGCGTCGCCGTCGAGCGCGAGCCGCAGGATCTCCCGGTGCTCGGCGGCCTCCCGCTCCCAGGACGGGTCGGCCGCCCACGCGACGGCGGAGACGAGGGCGGCCTGGTCGCGGACCTCGTCCAGCATCCGGGCCAGCAACGGGTTGCCGCAGGGGTGATAGAGGGCGCGGTGGAACTCCCGGTTGGCGAGGGACCGTTCGGCGGTGTCGGTGGCCTCGCCGGCTCGGCGCAGCGCCGACCGTGCGGCCTCCAGGGGAGCGCCGCGCCCGACCGCCCGGCGCAGGGCCTCCGGCTCCAGCAGCAGCCGCACGTCGTAGACCTCGCGCGCCATGTCCGCGTCCACCATGCGCACCGTGACGCCCTTGTACTGGCTCATCACGACGAGACCGGTCCCCGCGAGGGTCTTCAGCGCCTCCCGCACCGGGGTCTTGGAGACCCCGAACAGCGCGGCCAGCTCCGTCTCGACGAGAGCCTGCCCCGGCGCCAGCCGCCCGGTGAGGATGCGGTGCCTGATCGCGTCCAGCACGAACTGCGTGCGGGACGGGATGGGGGCGGGAGCGGGGGTGGAGACGGGGACGGGGCTGGAGGCAGGGGGGTGGCCGGAGGCGGGGACAGAGGTCATGCGGCCCTCTCGGATGTCACCTGTCACGGAGTACGGATCATGTATCGCGTCTCATATATGACGTATGAAGTGCGACGCGTCGAAGGTAGGGAGGGTGTCCGCGTCTCGTCAATGCCCCGACGGCGACGGAATGTCGGCGCGGGCGGGGGCGCGGGCGGGCGGCTCAGACGGTGCGCGTGCCGCCCTCGACCGCCATGTGCGTGGGCCGCCCGGAGACGGCGGCGGCACGGGCGGCGGCCACTTCGCGGGTCAGCGTCGGCCCGACATGGGTGACGACCAACTCCCGCACGCGGGCGTCACGGGCGATACGGCCGGCGTCCTCCGGCGTCAGGTGCACCGGCCCGGGCCCTTCGCCTTCGCGATGGCGGTCGACGTCCGCCTCGCACAGGAACAGATCCGCGCGGGAGGCGAGTTCGGTGAGGGCGGGGCAGGGACCGCTGTCGCCGGAGTACGCCAGCACGCTGCCCTGGCACTCGGCGCGCAGCCCGTAGGCCTCGGTGTCGTGGGCGACGGCGCGGGCGGTGAGGCGGAGGTTCCAGTGCCGCACGTCGTGGCCGTCGTACAGGTCCCGGAAGTCGAAGACGCCCTTGAGGAAGTCGACGTCCGCGCGCCCGAAGAAGCCGGCCAGCCGCCGGGCGCAGTCACCCGGCGCGTACACCGGGACCGGCGCGGGCGGGGCCATGCCGCCGAAGGCGAACGCGTAGGCGGCGGACAGCAGGTCGGCGCTGTGGTCGGCGTGCAGGTGCGAGATCCACACCGCGGTGAGGCGGGCGGGATCCGTGTGCCGCTGCAACGCGGCGAACGTGCCGGGCCCCGCGTCCACCCAGACCTCGGCTCCCCCGCCGGACAGCAGATAGCCGGAGCAGGGCCGGTCGGGGCCCGGATGGGGGGAGGCGGTGCCGAGGACGGTGAGGGTGAGCGGCATGGGAGGGAGCGTACGACGGTGTGCGGCCACTCCCGCGGCACTTCGCCAAACGGAACCGGGGCTACCGAACGGTGTGTGGTGGCGCGGGTACGGTCCTGACCGGGGAGCGGCCGGCCTCGACGCCGGGCGCGGCACCGGAGGCACGGGCCACGAGCCGGTACCCGACGGGCTGCACCCGGCCGGCCGGCGGGCCGCTCGGCGGTCGGCGCGGATCAGCCGGCGGGGCTGCGGCCACCCCCACCGCGCCGCGAGGCCCGGCCCGGGGTCGCGAGCCCCGACCCGCGATCGCGCGCCACTCGGGCTAGGGCATCCTCCCGATCCCGAGGCCCCCGCCTTAGACGTCGTCTCATTTGGTGAGTCTGCGGTAGCAGATGAGGCTGCAGGCGATGGCGGTGAAGGCCAGGAAGTGTTCGGCTTTGCGTTCGTAGCGG